>NZ_JAQMTI010000159.1:0-17763 GCF_028329225.1 Sphaerospermopsis kisseleviana CS-549
CTGGTGACTGGGGACTGGTGACTGGGGACTGGTGACTGGGGACTGGTGACTGGTGACTCCTGACTCCTGACTACTACTAATTTCCGTTCAGTTTCTTTTCGACTAACTCGTTAGTTAGTTTGGGTTCAGCGCGTTTGTTGGTCTTTTTCAGCACTTGTCCCACAAAGAAACCTTTAAGGTTGGTTTTTCCTCCCCGGTATTGTTCTACTTGTTGCGGATTTGCTGCAATGATTTCATCTATAATTTGTCCTAGAACAGCCGGATCACTGATTAATTCTTGACCTACAAAGGCTTTTTCTGGTTCTAGTCCATTCAGTAAATCTACTAATTTTTCCTTTGCTTGAGCGTTGCTAATCTTACTATTTTCTATCCTGGTAATTACATCTGCAAGACTTTCCGGTTTCAGTTTAATTTCGGAAATGGTGAGTTTTTGTTTATTTAAGTAGGCTGCTATATCTTGGGTGATCCAGTTTGCAGCAGATTTGGGATTTGCACCAGCGTTTATAGCACTTTCAAAATATCCAGCTACAGAACTATCTTCTGTTAAAACTCGCGTATCATAAGCAGAAAGTCCTAACTCATTTTCATAACGATGGCGTTTTTGTGCAGGTAATTCTGGTAATTCGCTTTTCCAAGTTTCTAATTGTGCATTAGAAACTTCAATAGGTGCTAAATCAGGTTCAGGAAAATAACGATAATCGCTAGAACCTTCTTTAACCCGCATACTGCTAGTACGTTGTGAACCTTCTTCCCAAAGTCGGGTTTCTTGAATTATTCTTTCCCCTGCTTCAATAGCGGCTATTTGACGCTCAATTTCATAGTCTATCGCTTTTTGAATGGCACTAAAGGAGTTCATATTTTTAATTTCTACCTTCGTACCAAACTTTTCTTGTCCTACAGGACGGACGGAAATATTCACATCACAACGCAAAGATCCTTCTTGCATATTGCCATCACTGACACCAAGATAACGCATAATCCGGCGTAGTTCTTGGGCATATTCCGCAGCTTCTTGGCCTGTTCTCAGGTCTGGTTCAGAAACAATTTCCACCAAGGGGACACCAGCGCGGTTATAGTCTACCAGAGAATAACTAGAACCTGCTAGGCGATCGCTTCCTGCGTGTACAAGTTTTCCTGCATCCTCTTCCATGTGCAGACGAGTAATACCGATGCGTTTACGGGTGGGGTTTCCCGCTTCGTCTACCATTTCTATTTCTAACCAACCATGTTCAGCTATGGGTAAGTCATATTGAGAAATTTGATAATTTTTCGGTAAATCAGGATAAAAATACTGTTTACGGTCAAATTTACTATGTTTAGCGATTTGACAATTTAACGCTAAACCTGCTTTAACTGCATATTCTAGAACTTTGGCATTAAGTACAGGTAAAACTCCTGGTAAACCCATACACACCGGGTCAATATTGGTATTAGGATCTGCACCAAAAGCGGTGGAACTGCTAGAGAAGATTTTGGTGTTTGTAGAAAGTTGACAATGGGTTTCTAAACCAATAATTGCTTCGTATTCTGTTTTTACTGGTGTAGCTGTGGTCATATTATCATGTTGATGATTTTGCTTTAGGGTACTATTTTAGCGTTGTCGGGAGTTGTGCTAAAGGATGAGATGAGGATTAACTCAAATAAATATCTAGGGTTTGCTGAATAAATGTAAAACCTAGATAAATCAAGGGGTTGGGGCTGCTAAAAAAGAAAGTAGGTGCAAGATTTTTGAGGGGGATACTCCCAAAAGCGTGCATTTTGAGTTGAATAAGTCATAAAATCTAGGGATAACAGATAGCCCAAACTCTCGCCTCTTGCCTGGTCTCTTGCCTGCCCCCACAAAAAGACTTTTTCAGCAAACCCTAGATATTCAGATATATTGATTCTGACTGTAAAATTTAGAGAGAATGGGAAAGAAAAAACCTGCTCATAGGGGTAGAATACAGGCGCAAGGGGGTGGACTAGAAAAGTCATGTCCTTGGGCGCAGGAAACTCCACTAACAAAGACAGAAGCAATAGAATTAGTTGATAAACTAGAGAATAGCTTGACTAACTCCGAATTGGAAGTGCGACAGGAAGCATTTCAGCAAGCAAGAGAGTATATTAGTCGTGCTGAAAGGATTGGTGGTATAGATGCTCCCGTGAGCAAAACCTTTCCCAATCGCTCAAAAATTCGTTCTGATATCCGTATGGATATTGAAGTAATTACTGGCAAAGCTTTTATACCTGACACAAACAATAAAGAGTAAAATGTATATGACAAGTTCTTTAAAATTAACAACTTATGAATTATGGCAAAATGAAGATGGTAGCTATGATTTCTTTCCATCACATAATGAAAGCGCCCGTGTTTTGCTAGATGATAATTCTCAATTGATAAAAAAATTTGAAGCCAATTCTTGGGAAGCAGCACGACAACAGCAATATGAATTTCTAGGATGGGGTAATTATCAACCTGTTTCTGATTTAGATGAAAGATATGTTTCTACAACTGATTTACAAGGTAGAAAAACAACATTTATAGCCCACGGATTTTCTGTAAAAGAACACAGAAAAAGTCCGCAAAAACGCAGGAGGCACAACAAAGCAAGCGGCAGAAGAAAGAATACAGAAGGTGTACGGAAGAGGGAAAAATTAGAATGAACCAAATCTTGATTAAGGTTTCGCGCAATCTCCGTCAGGAGATCCCGCAGGGTAGACACAAAGCAGCAAAGACGCTAAGGAAAAAATATGTTTTTGCAGATGTGGTGTAAATACATGAAAATTGTTAAAAATTGAATAATTAATTAATTAATTAATTAATAGTGAGATATTTTGTCATAATTGAGAATTTAAAATACAAAATTCAAGTACGGGCAACCACGGGGGGTTTGCCCCTACTGACTCCTGAATTCTGACATTTTGACAATTTAACGCTAAACCTGCTTTAACCGCATATTCCAAAACTTGTCCTACCTATAAGTGGACAGATTTTTTGATAAAATCAGAATATGGACAAGTTCTGTAATTGTTGATGAGAAAAATTTGCCAGATGTAATTCGTGTTTTTTAGTATCTTGCTGACTGCTGTTAGCTCAAGGCTGAATGCTTACTTTTTTTCTTTCATTGGGATGCTATGATAAAAAAACTGAGAGTTTATTTACAACCTTCAATGATACAAATATCATCAGCAGTGCGAATAATCTGAGTTAATTTTAAACCAGCTTTCGTAAATAATTCGTGAAACTCTGCTGCTGTTCTTTCTTTACCACCAGGACACATCACCAACATATTCAAATCTAACATTTTTGCAGCACCCGGAATATTACCAGGTTCAATAATCATTTCTAAAACCAATATTTTACTATGCTCATCCATAGCATTTCGACAATTTTGCAGAATTTTAATTGCTCTTTCATCATCCCAGTCGTGAACAATATGTTTTAAAAGGTAAGCATCTCCTCCTGATGGAACTGCTTCAAAAAAACTACCGCTAACAGTTTGACAACGACTAACTATATCATGTTTTTCTAATGTTGGTTGACAATGTGAAATTACATATTCTTCATCAAAGAGAATACCTTGAAGATGGGGATATTGTTGTAAAAAATTACCTAACATTTCTCCATATCCTCCACCTACATCTACCAAGGTTTTAAAGGGGGAAAAATCATAAACATCGAGAATAGCTTTTTCCTCAACTAAAGAAAAACAATTCATGCTTTGCTCAAAAATTTCCGCATCTTGAGGATGGGATTTAAAATATTCAAATACACCCATCCCAAAATGATGATCAAATGCTGGTTTTCCGGTTTTCACACTATAAAACATTTTCCCCCAAGGTTGATAATGGGGTGCATCTCCTAGCATAATAGCAGTTGCTTTGACTGATTGCGGATGATCACTACATAAATGTTCAGCTAAAGGAGTGAGGATAAAGTTTTGATTATCTGTTTCTTGAAAAATACCGATACTTGCTAAAGTCCTCATGAGACGATATAAAGCACTAGGATCACTATCTGTACTTTCAGCTAATTCTTGACAGGATTGCTCACCTTGTTGCAAAATATCAGCAATGCCTAATTTAGCAGCAGTGGAGATAGCTTGAGCTACCCAATAACCGCTAATCATTTGTGTTAATTGAGTATGTAGAGAAAGTTGAGTTTGATTCATTTGCAGTTTACCACTTTATTGATATTGGTTGGACGGTAATCAATCAGAATCCAAAATAAACAATGTAGGTAAGAATTAATTGATTTCTGTTCCTAAATTCTTACGTTTAAATTATTCTGTTTTTGCACTGCTATCTATTATGAAACAAGATGGGAATTTTGCGGGTATTGATGTAATGAATTTTCATAATCTTCTTCTTTTAAAGCGTAATCACGTTGAGTAAATGGAGAGCATCCCAATTTTGACAAAATAAACGCAACAACACTAAAAAATCTCTCACAATCTCTTACCTTTGTGTCCTTTGCGTCCTTTGCGGTTCAATCATATCAAGTCTTGGAGCATTTTATTTCCCTAGATAAAAATAAATTTACACATTTGGGATGCTCCCAGTAAATGGATATCTATAGCTAAATCTTTATTAATGTGAACAATGTAAACATTATTTTACATCATATTTTGATATAATGTAATATTAAGAATTATAAATATTATTGTGATTATGGGCTAATTCCCAAGTGCAAAAATGTTTATAATTCGGACTTTTTAAGTTTACACCCTGTATATCTACTGTATATCTAATCTGAAAATCCCTATGAAGACAGATATCAATTTCCAGCAACTCAACTCACAGACCGTAGTTGCCAAAAATACACCCAACTTTTTGGGGGAAATAGTCCAAGAAACCCTAGCTTTAACTCGTCGTCTATTTATTCAATTACAACGCCGTCCTTCCACTTTAGCAGCAGGGATTATTCAACCGGTGATGTGGTTGGTGTTGTTTGGTGCATTATTCCAAAATGCGCCCCAGGGTTTATTTGGTAGTACGACAAATTACGGACAATTTTTAGCGGCTGGTGTAATTGTATTTACCGCTTTTGCTGGGGCGTTAAATGCCGGTTTACCTGTGATGTTTGACAGAGAATTTGGCTTTTTAAACCGTCTACTGGTAGCACCTTTAGCCTCTCGTTTCTCAATTGTCTTTGCTTCTGCTATCTTTATCATTAGCCAAAGTTTACTGCAAGCGGCTGTAATTGTGGGTGCAGCGGCATTTTTAGGTGCAGGTTTACCGGATGCAGCCGGGCTAGGGGCGATCGCTCTCATAGTATTTCTACTAGCTTTAGGTGTCACCGCCATTTCCCTCGGTTTAGCCTTTGCTTTACCAGGACACATTGAATTAATTGCAGTAATTTTTGTGACTAACCTACCTTTATTATTTGCCAGCACAGCTTTAGCACCATTATCCTTTATGCCAGGATGGTTACAGGCGATCGCTACCCTCAACCCCCTCAGCTATGCAATTGAACCCATACGCTACTTATATCTAAACAGTAATTGGGGATTAAGTGATGTTGTCATGCACGCTTTCTGGGGTGATGTCACCTTTGGGGGAGCATTGTTAGTATTACTAGGATTTGCTGTAGTGGCTTTACTCAGCATTCAACCCCAATTACGCAAGACACTGGCTTAATATAGAAGCATGATTAAAGGAGGCAAAATGTGAGGGGAAATCTCATGAAAAAACCATTTTTACCAGTTCCAAAAATCTTAGTTGCCACTTTCGCAGGAATTAGCTTTGCATCTGTTTTAGTAGCACCACCGAGTTTAGCTGATCCAAATCAACCTTTTGCTACTTTGGAGACTGATAAAAATAGCAATTCAATGTTAGGTAATGGTTCAGATTTCAATATGTTTAACCTGATTCATCAGGCAAATTTCGGCACTCTCAACTGGAATTCTGAACAACAAAATCAACAGCTAAATGACGCAGCAGCAGCGTTTAAAGCCAGACAACAAAAACTTCTGCAAAGTCAGCAACAACCAAACCCAAATTCACCAACTACAACTTCACCAACTACATCCGGTGAAAATGCAGTACCGTCGATGAATTTACCTGGTTCAGAGAAATAAATGAAAAGTCAAAACCTCAACTTCTCATCCTGGTTGGGTTTGAAGTTGAGGTTATGGAAAATTATTAGTTATTACAAACCAAGTGCATTTAAAACATCACTAGCATGGGTAGTTGTGTTAACAGCACCATCAACATGAATAATTTTCCCGTTAGGATCGATGACATAGGTAACACGCTTGGCATAACCACCACCATCAACATCGTAAGCTTTAATCAAGGCTTGATCAGTATCAGCCAATAAGGGGAAATTGAGATTATATTTAGCGGTGAATGCTTGATGGGAGGCTTCATCATCAGCACTTACTCCCAAAACTACAACATCTTTACCTTGATATTCAGGTTGGGCATCCCGGAAACTACAAGCTTGTTTGGTACAACCTGGAGTGTCATCTTTAGGGTAAAAATACAGAACCACGGTTTTACCCGCAAAATCAGATAATGATATTGTATTGCCGTTTGTATCTTTGGTGGTAAATGCAGGTGCATCTGTACCAACTGCTAGTGCCATAATTCACCTTTCCTGTTTCAGAATATTGATGCTGTGGAAATTTTACAATAATTTACAATTGTTAGGGAATGGTGAATGGTGATTGGTGACTGGTGATTGGGTTATTCACTTTCCCCACTTCCCCATCACCCTATGCCCTATGCCCTATGCCCTATGCCCTATGACTACAATAAATTCTCCAAACTCCAAACCCTTTGTATATAGTCAGAAAACACTCCTAAGAGCCGAGCGATCGCTGATCTGTTCACCTTTCCATCTGAGTTTATGGAAAGCTATGCAAAGCCAAAGTATTGCCTTGGGTGCGATCGCTACAGAAAATGGCTTTAAGCAAGGTTATACCAAACGCCCTTTATCAGAATTAGCCTGTGATAACGCTTTAGGTTGGTTAATCGAAGTGGGGATACTACGCAGAGAAGTCGATGGCCAGGGAATAACCGACGGTTTTCGCCTCACACCCCTGGGTTATCAGTTGGTAGAAAAATTCTTGGATACAGACTTGCCTGGTCCATCATGGGGCGATCGCTTAAATGATGCTATTACTCGTTGGTTTCGACTACCTTTTTAGCGGAAAAAATTGACATCTTTAGATAAGCAAGTCAAAGTGAAAACTAGGTTAAGGGAACAATAAGCTCTAACCTAGTTTTTTAATCTGCTTTTTTCCAATTTAATGAGTAGATTAGCAGATTATCAATTGATAATTGACAATTGATAATTGACAATTGTTTCATTCAAGGCTTCCGCCGTGAGCGTCAGCCGATAGCGTAGCGTGGCGTTAGCCATACGGTTTAAAACCTCCCCTTTCAAGGGGCAAAAAAGCCAAAAATTCCGCTTTTTCAATCCTCTCCTTTCCAGAGAGAGGTAATTGTCAATTGTTCACTGTCAATTGTCCATTATTGAAAAACCTTTAACTCAAAAATTACAGCGACACTCAAAAAACAAACAAGTTACCCTATGAAATCAATTATGGTAGTGGGAACAACATCCCACGCAGGGAAATCACTGATAACTACAGCTATTTGCCGCATTCTCTCACGTCGTGGCTGGCGAGTAGCACCCTTTAAAGGTCAAAATATGGCTTTAAATGCTTATGTCACCGCCAATGGTGGAGAAATAGGCTACGCTCAAGCTGTGCAAGCTTGGTCTGCGGGGGTGCCGCCTCTAGTGGAAATGAACCCCATTTTACTCAAACCCCAAGGGGATATGACTTCTCAAGTCATTCTTAAAGGTAAAGCGGTAGGTAACGTTAGTGCTAAGGATTATTACGAGCAATATTTTGAACTCGGTTGGCGCACAATTCAGGAATCGCTAAAACAGCTAGAGACAGAATTTGATTTACTCGTTTGTGAAGGTGCGGGAAGTCCAGCAGAAATTAACCTCAAGCACCGAGATTTAACTAACATGAGGGTGGCAAAATATTTAAATGCACCGACTCTGTTAGTAGTTGATATTGACCGGGGAGGAGCTTTTGCTCATGTAGTAGGAACATTAGAGTTATTAGAACCTGATGAACGCGCCTTGGTGAAAGGGGTAGTAATTAACAAATTCCGAGGACAGCTTTCCATCCTTGAACCTGGAATTAAATGGTTAGAAGAACGGACTGGTATTCCCGTGGTTGGTGTCATACCTTATCTAGAACAGGTATTTCCAGCAGAAGACTCACTGGACTTGTTAGAGAGAAAATCTTATAAAAGTCAAGCTGAATTAAATATTGCTGTTATCCGCTTACCCAGAATTGCCAATTTTACCGACTTTGATCCATTGGAATCAGAAGCAACAGTTTCAGTAAAATACATTGGTCTTAAGCAAGATTTAGGACACCCTGATGCAGTAATTATTCCAGGGACAAAGACAACAATTGCCGACTTAATGCTATTGCAAAAAAGTGGTATGGCGGAAGCAATTCAAAATTATGCTGCTTCTGGGGGAACGGTTTTAGGCATCTGTGGCGGTTTCCAAATGTTAGGCCAAATGGTAGCTGACCCAGAAGGAGTAGAAGGGCAAGCCGGCAGATATCCAGGGTTAAATTTATTACCCCTGAAAACTGTGATCACAGGACAGAAAATAGCCCGTCAACGTCAGGTGACTTCTAATTATCCTCAGATGGGTTTACCTGTGAATGGGTTTGAAATTCATCAAGGGCGATCGCGCATAGAACAACCAACAGATAAAGACATCTGTCAACCTTTATTTGACGATGTTAATTTAGGTTTAGTTGATAATTGTCAATCTGTTTGGGGGACTTATTTACATGGAATTTTTGATAATGGTCCTTGGAGACGTGCATGGTTAAATCGTCTGCGTCAACAAAGAGGTTTAAAATCTTTACCCACAGGTGTTGCTAATTATCGAGATCAACGAGAACAGATTTTAGATTCTTTAGCTACCGAAGTAGAAACCCATTTAGATTTAACGCCTTTTTTGTAAGCAGTCAGCTATCAGTATTCAGCTATCAGCAAAAATCTGAATATCTACCTTTTTTCTGACATTAATTATCCACAACCAATGACTATGAAGATCCATTTTCTACCAGATAATGTTACCGTCGAAGCTGAAGTTGGAGAACCTTTATTAGATGTAGCAGAGAGGGCAGGGGTATCAATTCCTACTGGTTGTTTAATGGGAACTTGTCACGCTTGCACTGTCGAGTTAGACGATGGTGAAATCATCCGTGCTTGTATTACTCCTGTTCCTCCAAATAAAGAGGAATTAACCATACATCTTTTTAGTGATCCAACTTGGTAAGTTATTATTTTTTTGATTGTTTTTTGATTGTTTTTTGATTGTTTTTTTTAGTTGTCAGGAAATGGTAGGGACATGGTTATTCTGTGTCTCTACTTGAATTTTAACTTTTAAAATAGTACCTTCAATATAGATATATATTTATAGATAGCTATGAGTATATTTGTTACCAAATGGGGAAATAATCTAGCTATTCGCATTTCTAAAGTCAGGGAAAAGTGCAGTTCAAAGAAGTAACAGATGTAATTTTAAGTGTATCTAGCCATAGTCTGGCGATTACACCGAAAAAGCGAAAAAATACACCCTTGATGAATTATTAGATGGGATGACTCCAGAGAAGTTTCATCCTGAAATAGAAACGGGAATTTCTGAAGTTGTATAGCTGGAAAGTTTAAAAATACAAAATTGTGTTAAAAATTAATTTCTGTAAATTAAAATTTATGCATTATTGAGTATATTTATCCAAACAACCTCTTACATTTTGTTAATCCGGCTTTTATAAAAACATCAATGATTGGGGTAGACCAGAAAATAAATTATTCCATCTTATGGGGTAGGCATCCTGCCTTTCATGTAAAATAACCCAACCAATGTTGTTGGTGGGTGTTCTGACCTGTTTTTTGGCTTAAATAGCTAAAAAATTAAATATTTACGAAAATACCTGACACTTGAGGTACAATCATGATAACGTTAAAGTTATCAAGCCTGAAATTGCTAAGTGAATAAATGGAGTATAGAGTTTTACCAATATCCAAACGGTAATTCTCCTGTTTTAGATTGGTTTAAAGAACAAGATGCAAAAGTGAAAGCAAAATTGGGTCGTGTTTTTGATCTTTTGGAGGAATTTGGAACATCTGTGGGTGGAGATTATATAAAACCACTTGAAGATAAGCTATATGAAATCAGAATAGAACAGAATAAAAATGCTTATCGCATTATCTACTTTGCTTATACTGGTAAAAAATTTATTCTGCTTCATGGATTCCAAAAAAAGACTCAAAAAACCCCAAGAAAAGAACTGAATCTAGCTAAACAGCGAATGCAGGATTTTTTGCTAGAAAACAGTGAAGAACAATCATCTTCTGAATAGTTTGAAAATAACGAAAAAGGTAAACAGCAATGACTACCAAAACAATTTCTTGGCAATCCATCCGTGAAGAAGTGCTTGCAGATCCAGAGGTAAAAGCTGAATATGATGCACTTGAATCAGAATTCCAGTTAGCAAAACAAATTATTGCTATAAGAACTTCGATGGGTTTAAACCAAAGAGATTTTGCAGAGAAAGTAGGCATTAAACAACCACATCTAGCTAGAATTGAATCTGGTAAACAAATACCTAAATTGGAAACTTTAACTAAACTTGCTACTGCTGCTGGCTATTCTGTGGAAATTCATTTTGTCCCCAATCAAGAAATCAATTCCAATACCAAAATTGAACCTGTAAAAATTCTTTCTGCTTCTGCTTAAAACGAAATTAGCAGTAAAAAAATTACTGCCAATTTTCCCCATCTCTACCCATCACCCTTCACATTCAAAGCGTATTCTCTAAACCTCTCCAAATCCGCTTGAATTGTTGACTCTACAGCTTTTCCCAAAAACAAATTATCCATCAACTTACCCAAAAAACCAGGAATAGCATAGGAAATAGTCATTTTCACAATACTACCACCTGCATGGCGATCGTAAAAACGAATTGCCCCTTGATTGGGTAAACCATCCACAGATTCCCATTGAATAATTTGATGAGAAATTGTTTTAAGAATCCGAGATTTCCAGGTAAATTCTAAACCGCCTGTACTCAATTTCCATAAAGAAATCTCTGGATCATCAGGGGAAATTTTCACCGAATCAATCCATTTCATCCAGTTCGGCATTTGTTCTAAATCAGACCACAACCCCCATACTAATTCTATGGGAGCTTCTACTTCTACCTGTACGCTATGTTCTAACCAGTCAGCCATTGGATTTGTTTGATAATTGATAATTGATAATTGATAATTGGTGATTGGTAATTCAGAAGAACCTTTACCCAGTCCCCAGTCCCCAGCGATGCACTGAGCTTGTCGAAGTGTCCCCAGTCCCCAATACCTAATTCTTCACACTTTCTAGAATGACTTTTGCTGCACGTCTTCCAGAAATTGTTGCACCTTCCATAGAATCAATATAATCCTGTTGGGTGTAACTTCCTGCTAAGAAAAAGTTAGGAATTGGTGTTTTTTGATCAGGTCTGTAAACGTCCATTCCTGGTGCTTCTCTGTATAAAGATTGAGCTAGTTTCACTACACTGTACCAAGTCATGTTTAATTCTCTGGATGAGGGGAATAATTCATGGACTTGTTTTAAAACGTGCTGGGCGATCGCCTCGTTGCTTTCTTTAATAAACGGATCTCCCGGTGTCAATACTAGCTGCAACAATGAACCCTCCCCAGGACGATAATAATCTGCGGGACTAGTTAAAGCCAAATCCGCAAAACAAGAAAAATCAGCATCTGCTGTATATAACAAATTATCCAACCCCGCAGCATGATTTAACTGTTTCCGTTTTTCTGCATCTTGTAGTTCTGTCACCCAACCATCAAACCTTAACTGTACTGTAGCGACTGGAACAGCTTCAAGTTTATAAATGTTATCAAATTCTGACCATTTTCGCCATGCTTGGGGTAAAACTCGCTGAATCCCCGGTACATCACAAGCACAAACATAAGCATCAGCTGTGATTACTTCTTCTTTGTCACCTTGGGCAACTACTATACCTGTTACCTTGGTTTTTGCTTCCCCAAGAACATTAGACTCAGTGAATTGAATTTCCCGCACCTGTCTACGGGTATAGATTTTTGTACCTCTGGCTTCTAAATATTCAATAATTGGTTTATGTAAATATTCGTGGGGTGAACCTTCCAGCATTCGCAAAATAGAAGCTTCGGTTCTCACTGCAAAAAACTGGAAGATTGTCAACATACAACGGGCAGAAATATGATCGCAATCAATAAAGCCCAAAGCATAAGCGATAGGATTCCACATCCGTTTGATGCTGCCTTTACTGCCTCCGTGACTATAGAACCAGTCAGAAAAACTGATTTTGTCTAAATCGCGGATATTTCTCATTGCCCCTTCAAAGTCTACCAAACCCCGGACAATGGGGCTAGTTCCCAGAGCGATCGCATTTTGTAATTTATCCAGTGCTGAAAGTTGGGAAGTAGTGAAAAATGCCTTTAAGCCATTAAAAGGCGCACCGGTGATAAAACGAAAATCTAAAGCCCCAGTGCGTCCTCCTTTATTGATGAAAGTGTGGGTATGTTCTTTCAGGCGTAAATTGTTCCCTGCTCCCACCTTTTCCATCAACTCAAACAGATTGTAGTAGCAGCCAAAAAATACGTGCAATCCCATTTCTATGTGGTTGCCATCACCATCCACCCAACTGCCAACTTTCCCACCGACAAAGGGACGAGATTCAAAGATTTGTACCTCACAACCCGCATCGGCTAAATCTACGGCAGTAGCCAACCCAGCTAATCCTGCTCCTACAATTGCAACACGCATTCCCAAGTTCCTCTATTACTTACGCCAAGCTGCGCTATAAGTTTCTTTACAAATTGTAACTGGGTTGGTGTCAGAATAGGTAATGGGTAATGGAGACTGGGGATTGGTGACTGGGGACTGGGAAGAAAGCAGGGGGAGCAGGGGAGGCAGGGGAGGCAGGGGAGGAAAAGATTTTTACCAATGCCCAATGCCCAATGCCCAATGCCTCATTAAGCATTACTCTTACTATCTTCAGAAAGAGGTAAACTTCTAATCAACTCACGAATCACATCAGTAGCGGGTCTACCTGTCTGCTGACAATATTTTTCTAATTTTTCCGCTTCCTGAGTTGCTAGGTTGACGGTTATGCGTTTAACAGCCCATTTTTTATTAGTCATTATCATGCAACTTGCTATGTGTTAACGGTTGTCAAAATGAATCCAAAAGTAAAAGGAAAAAATGATACTATCAGAGATTTGCTCAAATAAACAGGAAGATCATAAAATATATCTAAAAATTCGCCGTCAAGATAGATAAACTAAACGAACCAAGTTGATCTTTTTAACAACAAATTATGCAGCAATTACTATAGGACTTCATTGTAGAAAACCACAGATCAAACCAAAATAATTGAACTCAGTGTGGATTTGATGACTATCTGTGGTAACTACACAGAAAATTATTCAAATTCTAGTTGGGGCATAAGTTGGAGAGTACCAATACCTAAATCTTGAGTAGAGAGCGATCGCGCTTCAAACAAAGCCATCATATCTTTTAACCCTGGATTACCACGAGCAGCACCTGTCAATCCCTTAGCAATGATCAAACCGCAATATCCATTAGTTTGCTGACACCGCTGATTCCATTTTTTCTTAGCTTCAACGTGAGTGGGATCATCCTCTGAAAATTCCCCAAACAGGAACAGATCCCCATTCTCTGTTTGTAACAAACCTAAATCATATCGTTCACCGTCTAAGGGATTAGCACCTGGATTAAAGCATATAGCTTTCAATCCTCCAGCAGCTTGAATATTTTCAATCACCGTTTTAGCTTTGGGGCGGGAAGTTTGAATTAAAATCACGGGTAAGCCATCACCGACTGGTTGAATTTCCTGTCCTGCATGATAATTCACTTCCTGACGTAGAGAATTCAACATCTCCCAAGAAATCACTCCTAAACTCAAAAATGAATCTTCTGGGATCAAATCATCCCGCAATGTGCGGATCTCGGTATCCTCATCCCACTCATCTTCATCTGAAAAATCAAACCCTGCCATTTCCTCTAACTCTGCTGCTAATTCTGGCATAGTCGAGACAGTGACAGACACGGATTTAGTTGTTTCATCGGGATGGGGTAGAGAAATGCGATAACGTCGGTTGATGGGGGGGAAGTCTTCTTCGTATAACTGATGACGATAATCACGGATAAAGCGGATCAAACTTTCTAGTGCCACAAATACTACAAGTGCTTCTTCCTCGTATAAAATCGAGCGTAATCCTTCTAAGGGGTGAATATTACCAAAAGTAGGTTCAATCTCCGATAGGGGTAAATCCGCTAAATCTTCATCTTCATCTTCATCCACTTGATCAAAGGTGAGAAATAAGCAATCTTGCTTTAAGAAAGCTGCTTCTAAACCTTGCTCTGATTCTTCATCCTCTAAAATATCTGCACGGAACCGCTTGAGAGATTCTTCTGAACGATATAACAAAACACCATACTCCATCCCCAGCATTCCCATGACTGAGACATAGAGTGTCCCCACATCCCATTTATTTATTTCTATAGACAAGATTTGCTGTTCTTCCAGAAAATCCCAAGGTGCTGCTTCCCAAACTGCAAAAGCCTTTTCATTCAGAATTTTTGCATATTGTGGAGGTAAATTAGGAATTTGACTATCAACTATATCCGCAAAAGAGCGAAATAGTTCATCAATTAAAGGTAATTCTGGTGCGTAGTCAATAGCAATATCCAAATCTTGCAAAACTCCCCGCAGGTAAAATTGAATTTCCCGGTCTTTGACCACAATTCTTTGAGGTCTAGCTGGTTTAGCAGGACTGTGGGGATGCTCCATTGCTCGCATTAAGGTGCGAACTATTGCTTCTGGTCCAAGGTCGGGAGATACCATATCCATACCTCTAACAATACCTTGAGAGCCATCCACCCAAAGGATACATTCCCCTTGGGACTCTTGGGAATCTCTGGATGACACTGGTGATGACAACGGACGGCGATCGCCCTCCCATATAGAAGGAATTTGGATTAATTTCTTCAACCGACGACTGGTAGAGCGATTAAAACTTGTCATAGATTAAGTGAATCAAAAAAAGCTATTTGGAAGTCAAATGTGGGGAATGGCTAAAATTCGGCTCAAGTTTTCTGTTAATAACCCTACTGTACCTGAAGAGTGGTTGCTGCTCAGACTGCTTGTGGCTGAAACTCAGAAAATACCCCATCTCTAAATACACCAAACCTCTCAATTTTAGAATAAAATTCCTTGGCTGCTGTTGACAAAGTATTGAGAATTTAACGTTTTCACCTCACCAATGCCGCTAAAATAGAACAAAAATCAAAAAATCAGCATCCAGGCTATCAACGGCATATACCAGTTAATATTTAGACTAATTAAGGAGTGTAAACAGCAGATGACACAAGCAACCCAAACTCAAGAACGCGGCATTATGCTAAGTGAAGCAGCATTGCGGCAAGTAAAATCTCTCCAAGCTAAACAAGGTCAAGATTTATGTTTACGGGTTGGAGTTCGTCAAGGTGGTTGTTCTGGGATGTCTTACATGATGGATTTTGAAGATATCAGCAAGATCACTCCCCAGGATGAAGTTTTTGATTATGACGGCTTTAAAATTGTTTGCGATCGCAAGAGTTTATTATATCTCTATGGTTTGATGCTTGATTACAGTGATGCCATGATTGGTGGTGGTTTTCAGTTCACCAACCCCAACGCTTCTCAAACCTGCGGTTGCGGTAAATCCTTTGGGGTATAATAGGGGGCTGGTGACTGGTGATTGGTGACTGGGGATTGGGAAAGATTAATAAACCAATGCCCCATCCCCCATGCCCCATGCCCAATGCCCAATGACAAATAACTAATGACTAACGACAAATAACAAATGACTATTACAGTTGAAGAATTATTTGATACAGGTTTACAACGCTACAAAGACGGTGAATCAGCCGCAAATCTTATTCCTGTATTTAAAGAAGTATGCGATCGCTCTCCTAGAGCTAGTTCAGCTTGGATTTGCTTATCTTGGTTATATCTTCTAGAAGGTAAAGCACAGTTAGCCTATAAAGCTGCCAGCAAAGCCGTAAAAATTAATCCCCAAGATCCACAAGGTCGAATTAATCTCGCTGTAGCCATGTTAGAAACCGGTCAGAAAGGTTTACGAGAACATATCGACATAGCAAAACAATTGATTTTTGTCAATCAAGAATGGGAAGAAGAAGTAAAAAACAGCATTGAAGACGGTTTAACTAGAAAACTCGATTGGCAAAGTTTGGCTAAAGTCAAAACATGGCTGTTTGAAGAATAATTGGTGACTGGTAATTGGTAATTGGTAAATCTCTTACTATCCCCAGTCCCCAGTCCCCAGTCACCAGTCACCTGTTCCCTATTCCCTATTCAATGATGAAAGATAAAATATTAAATTGGGTAAATACAATATTAGTCGCTGATTTTTTCCTAGTAATTTTAGGATTTGGTTGGTTTGCTGTCGCTGTTGTTGGCGATGCTTCAGGCATCAACTTAGGTTTAGATTTATGGCATAAACTTTGGCAACCCTTATTTAACCCAGCTATTGGTCTTTTAATGGGAGGGGCGTTAATTAGTGGTATTAGTAGTTGGGTTGCTAAGAAATTTGGGAAAAATTAGTTAGGATAAAAACTGCTCTATTTCTTATAATAACATCTGACTGTTTTTCCAAGGATTAATTTTACCTTCACGAGAAACTTTTGCAATAAATGGAGCAGGATGCTTGAGAACAAACTTTTCCATTTTGTCAATTGCTTTAATAAAAATTTCTGCCATTTCTTCGCCTTTTAAACCTTGGGAAGTCAAAATAAACATTTTTATTTGAGCGCGAGCAACAGCAATTCTTTCTAACTTGTTTCTACTGATTCTATCATCTTTAGTTAAAACAACCCAACCTTTTTTACCTATCTCTGGTAGCCAGTCTACATCTTGAGTTCCTTGACCAAAATGTTCGTCGTGAATTTCTACTAAAATACCTGCATTACGAAGTTTTTCGGGTACAGTTCCTGTACCTAAACATCTATCAATAAAAAAGGTAATTGACTTAGGTGAGGTCATGCAACAACAGGTAATTCACAGCGAATAGCTTCTTCAATTTTCAGGCGATCGCACTTATAATCAAAAGCAAGATCCTCAATTGATTCACCAGCCTTTAATCGTTCAGCTAAAACCGTAGTAGGTATTCCTGTGTCAGCAATTACAAGACGACCAAAAGCAATTCTGGGATCAATTACAACAATGCGTGGGTTATCTTGTTCTTGAGAACAAGTAAATGGAAAAAGTTTAATAGCAAGTCCATTCTTGTCAAACTCAATGCGCTGAAAATGAGTATTAAAAGTATTTTTCAAGTCTGTTCGCCAGTATTCTGAGGCATTATTAATCAGAGAACTATATTTTTCTATGAATAAGTCAACTCCATGAGATTGGAATTTTTTATGAGCTAACGGGTGTGATAATTGAAACTGATCCTCAATTTCATCAAGAGCAATTCTTACCTTATCGCGTTGCATTTGGTGGTGTTTACGAATAGCTGCTATATAAAACCTAGACAAAACTAGACTTTACTTTCTACTTCAACGGGAGCATGGGAGCAGTTATCCCTCGGTAGACTTTCACGCTTTAGCCAAACGCGATAAATTAATTGCAGCGTTTAGATCCCTATCTATCTCAA
>NZ_JAQMTI010000160.1:0-2784 GCF_028329225.1 Sphaerospermopsis kisseleviana CS-549
AATTTCTTTGCCATCTCTTGAAATCCCCAAAAATGCACACTTTTTCCGGTATACCCTTCAAAACCCTTGCACTAATTTCTGTGTTTATCAGCCTCTAACCTTTGATATATCAAGGTTTTAGGTTTATTCAGCAAACCCTAAATCAAAATGTGGTTTATTTACCTGAAAATAGCTGTAATTCAAAATATGAATCTCAGTATTTTCGTGTTAAAATACCGCCAATTGGTGAGATTTTCTACTAAAATGACATCAGATTTTAACTTTCTTAAACAGCTATATAACGCTTTTGATCCCTTTCAACCTTTACCTGCGGGAGATCCTGCTTATGTTGACTGTCAGGAAGTGCGGGGAGATGGGGATATATTGGAAGCATTAGGAAAGGAAATTTTATATTCTGATAGAAATACCTGTCAACTGTATGCAGGTCATCGTGGTGCAGGAAAATCTACAGAATTATTAAGACTACAACAATATTTAGATGAAAAAAGGTTTTTTGTCGTCTATTTTCCGGCAGATGAAAAAGATATTGATCCAGAGGATGTTCAATATACAGATATTCTTTTAGCTTGCACTCGCAATATTTTAGCAGCATTTAAAGATAAAACTAATTCACCAGCTATATTAAATTGGTTAAAAGGACGATTTGAGGATTTAAAAGATTTCTTACAAACAGAAATTTTCCTAGATGAATTATCAATTGAAGCACAGGTTTCACAACTTGCCAAAATCACTACAAAAATCCGCAGTGAACCCAATGAACGCCGCAAAATTCGCGATTTAATTAATCCCCATACGACTACTTTAACTCAGGCATTAAATGAATTTATTCAAGATGTCAAAAAAAATCTACCTTCAGGATATGACAAATTAGTTTTAATTGCTGATAATTTAGATAGAATTGTTCCTGTTATCCAAGGACAAGACCGCAGCAACCATGATCAAATTTTTATAGATCGCAATGAACAACTGAAAGCTTTAGATTGTCATTTAGTTTATACAGTACCAATTTCTTTAATTTATTCTGACAGATCATCTTCATTAGTAGATATATATGGTACTCCCCAAGTATTACCAATGATTATGGTACAAACTCCTAAAAATGAACCCTATCCACCAGGAATTAATAAAGTTATTGAAGTTCTCCAAAAACGACTCACTACCATAGACCCTAGTAAATCTATTGTGCATTTATTTGACAACAGGGAATCTTTAGAAAATTTATGTTTAATGAGTGGTGGTCATGTGCGAAATTTATTATTATTAATGAAGGAAGCTCTCAAATACACCAATACTTTACCGATTTCTAAAAAGGCTTTACAACGGTCAATTAGCGAGTTAAGAAATACCTATAAAAATACCATTTACTTTAATGAATGGGAAGCACTGGCAAAGGTTCATAAATCTAAAGAAATAGTCAATGATCAACTTTATCGGGGTTTATTATTTAATCGCTGTATTTTAGAATATCGTTATCAAGAACCTGATGGAGAAACTAAATTTTGGTATGATATTCATCCTCTGATTAAAGGGATCAAAGAATTTCAGGATGCCTATAATCAATTATATCCTGAATAAAAAATTGTAGGTTGGGTAGAACAAAGTGAAACCCAACAGAATAACAGCAGTTTTGGAAATGTTGGGTTTACTCAACCCAACCTATATTTATGATTCTTATTTATCTAAAACTATGCCTCTAAAACTATGCCTCTAAAACTAAGTGAATGGGATGATGATTTACCCATAGAACAAGACGAAGAATATCAAGCCTTTCTGCGGACACTGCGGTTTACAGAAGGTTTTGCTTTATTATTTGTCCGCTGTTCTCCTGCTAGTGGTGAACAATTAATTAGTAAAGTTAAAGCAGATATTCATGATCAAAAGATAGAAATTCTCCAATTAAATAAAAATGTTACTAATTTATATGTAGAAGTTGATCAATTACCTAATAAAAACCATATCAATATTTTATTAATTACAGGTTTAGAATCTGCATTGTATAAATATGAAGAAGCCAAAACTTTAGCAGGTTGGAGTAGTCGAAAAACCCATCATTATAGCTGGGAAGGTGTACCACCAATTTTAATTAACATCAACCAGCAGCGAGAAAGATTTAGAGATCAATTTAAAATTTGTTTTGTATTCTTATTACCACAGTTCGCAATTAAATATTTTATTCACCGCGCCCCTGATTTTTTTGATTGGCGTTCTGGTTTATTTAATTTTCCCCTAGACTCCACAACCCTAGAACAAGAATCAAATCGCATTATTCAGGAAGGAACTTATGAAAAGTATGTCAATTTAACTCCTGAAGAAACCAATGAGAAAATTCTAGAAATTATAGAAATTATTGAACATGATCAAATAGATAATGTTCAAAAAGCTAAATTGTTTTTTGAATTAGGTTATTTACAACGTATTAAACAAGATTATCAATCTGCAATTTCTTCTTTCGACAAAGCACTGGAATTTAAACCTGATTATCATGATGCTTGGAACAACCGGGGTAATTCCCTAGATGATTTAGGAAGGTATGAAGAGGCGATCGCATCCTACGACAAAGCACTGGAATTTAAACCTGATGATCATGAAGCTTGGAACAACCGGGGTAATTCCCTACGTAATTTAGGTAGGTATGAAGAGGCGATCGCATCCTACGACAAAGCACTGGAATTTAAACCTGATAAACATGAAGTTTGGTACAACCGGGGTAATTCCCTACGTAATTTAGGTAGGTATGAAGAGGCGATCGCATCCTACGACAAAGCACTGGAATTTAAACCTGAT
>NZ_JAQMTI010000161.1:0-4275 GCF_028329225.1 Sphaerospermopsis kisseleviana CS-549
CCTGCCCCCTGCCCCCTGCCTCCCACACCATTTTCCCTATTATTGTTTTGGTTGAGGATCATCATCTGTGGTTGGTTGCTCAAAAAATAAAAGCGATCGCGCTGTTTTGAAGTAAGTCGCCCAGCGTTGGGGATCAGGCCGTTGTCTCCATTGGATACGACTTACATCTAAAGCTAAAACCGGGGCGATCATTCCCTGATTTTGTGCCGTGACAATGATAGAAACTTCTGTAACTAAAATATCCTGGTCAAAACTGCGTTGAGCCGCAGCCCTAGCTACCATTTCTGCCCTTCGTAAAACCGTTTCATAGGTTTCCTCTGGTAAACGCTCAATAGCTAAGTCAACTCTAGCGGTGTAAGCTTGCACAATTTGCGGTGCGATCGCCTCCGTAGCCAACTAGAGAGGAAAAGCCAGCAAAAGCCAACATCCACCTTGAATTATCCGGATTTTCCTGCCAAATTGGCCAATAAATGAAAAGGGGATGATTGATGATGGTGAAAAGCTGTAAATCCTGTTCATAAACTTGAGCTACTTCTGAAGTATGACAGAGCATTTTAATCTAATGCTGGTATTTTCCGATATCTTAACGTCATAAGAACTACTTGATTAAGAATTGAGGAGTCAGGAGTCGTAGGGGCGAAGCCTGCCTGTCGGCAGACAGGCATTGGGAAAACAACCTGGGACAAAAATTGATCATTTATCGCCCTGTAAGGGCGAAGCCTGCCTGTCGGCAGACAGGCATTCGGAAAATATCCTTTGGGAAATACCGATCATTAATCGCTCGAATGCTTCGCCCCTACTTCGCCCGTACTTACATCAGAACAACTTTCAACAAGTAAACAAAAACCGACAATGAGCGGGATGGTAAATTACTGGGCGATCGCTATTGGCATCAATCAATATGAGTTATTTCAACCTTTGAGTTGCGCTCAAAACGATGCGGAGGCACTAAAGGATTTTTTGGTGACAGAAGTAGGTTTTTTACCCCAAAATTGCCTACTGATGACAAATACTTCACCACCGATAGGGGAAAGATCCTCTTATCCAACCCAAGACAATATTCTAGTTTTATTGGAGGAATTAGCAGCAAAATCTTGCCAACCAGAGGACTATCTATGGTTTTTCTTCAGCGGTTACGGTGTCAACTATAATGACAAAGATTATTTAATGCCGGCTGATGGAAATCCTGATCAGGTGTTAGAAACTGGCATAGCTGTGAAACAACTGATGCAAAGTTTCCATGCTGCCAAGTTGAATGTATTACTAATATTTGATATTAACCGCGCCTTTGGTACACAAGCTGATGCTCCCGTAGGTCAAGAAATTATTGACACCGCCAAAGAACTAGAAATGGCTGTCATGCTTTCTTGTCAACCAGAGCAATTTTCCCACGAAATTAGTGAACTAGGTCATGGCTTATTTACAACAGCATTATTAGAAGCTTTATTTTCCGGCAAAGGTAGCAGCTTAAAAGATTTAGACACCTATCTGAGTTATCTCACCCCAGAACTATGTCAACATCATTGGCGGCCTCTTCAAAATCCTGTCATTTTCATCCCTGACAGTCCTCCAGTCATGATTCCCATCTTGACATTAGATAATGATTCCCAAACCGAGCCACTGATTTTTCCTGAAGAAAACTTTGCCGTTGCTACCTCCTCAGTGACACAGAAAGAGTCTAAAAATTCCCCTACAGAAAAAGCTTGGTGGACGGAAAATAAAACCGTAGAAACTACCCTCAACAAAACTTCTTCACAGTTAGATCAGTCTACAAATTCAGAGACATCTGTTACTAATTCAACTGTAGATACTAATGAAATCTTGGCAACTTCCCCAGAATTAAACACCGGCGCTAGATTTATTCCCGCTGCTGCTAAAGACTACGCCCAACCTGCAATTCAGTCAGAAACTCCCATTTGGAAACAATTTATTTTGTGGGGGGGCGGTAGCATGACTATCGTCGCTTTAATTACAACTTTTGTTCTTCGCAATCAGGCGAGTTTTCGCTTCCATAAATTATCAGCATCCCTAAATAATACTACTAATAACCAGGAATTTTCCCAGAATTTACCTCCTATTCCTGCTACGGTGGAAACAATTCAACCACCCACAACTTCTGTCGTTTCCAATTTTGATTCCCAACAGCGAAATCAAGCAATTTTGGAACTAGAGAAAATGTCTCTGAGTCCAAATAAATCTGGTGATTTGAGTCAAGCGATCGCCTCTGCTCAAAAAATTTCACCCGGTGAACCGCTTTATCAACAAGCACAAAAAAATATTCAGGTTTGGAGTCAAATGATTTTAGATTTAGCCCAGGAACAGGCTAACCAGAGAGAATATATTGATGCTATAGCTACTGCGGAATTAATTAATAAAAATACAGCCTTTTATCGCCAAGCACAAACATTAATTGCAAAATGGCAATTAGAAGCCAAGCAGTATTTAAGTAATCAAACTTTGTTGGATGCTGCTCAGGCTTTAGTTCGACCAGGACAAGCTTCTACTTATAACCGAGCGATTGAAGTAGCGAAAAAAGTACCACCAGGACAACCAGGGTTTGAAATTGCCCAAACATCTATTAATCAATGGAGTGAACAAATTTTAGAATTGGCTAAAAACCGTGCTGCACAAGGAGATTTTAACACTGCCATTGCCACTGCTACTTTAGTTCCTAAGCAAACCATCGCTTATGAAGACGCTCAGGATGCCATTGAAAAATGGCGCAATCAGTATACTAGGTGATTGGGGATTGGTGATTGGGGATTGGTGATTGGGGACTGGGGATTGGAGAAACAGGAAATATTTATCTTTCTCCTGCCTCCTGCCCCCTGCCTCCTGTTGTATCACTTAACAATATTGTGAAATATCTTCGCCACATTCATCAGCTAGATAGCACAGGGCGCGAAATCTTAAACCTACAACTTCTTCATATAAAGGATTGAGTTTACACATTGGGGGAATGTGAAACAAGACTTTTCCAAACAATTTGACATCACGTTCAAAAGGACATTGAGGGGGAATTAATCTACACACCCGATGAGCAAATTGGCGATCGCCTACTTTTAAAGTATCCAACCAATTTCGCAAAGGACGCAGGAAATCCCAACCTGAATGAGAATGAGAAGCCTGTAACTCGGTGATATTAGCTTTATTGGTATTATTCGTCTCTGCTTGATGGAGCGATACCCAGCTTGTGAAAAAAATATTTTTTGTGGTACTTTCAAATGCCTTCATGGTTACTCCTCTCTGTTTATGAGGGTATTCACCTTACTGATGAATATACAATATGACAATCACTCTGTCCGGGAGAATAGTATTTTGACGGAAATTCTGGAAAAAGTGCGAGTAGCTACTGAAAATCAGAATCTGTGTATTACTACGTTAAGTTAAACTTAATTTCCTTAAAATGTGTACTCCACTTAGCTAATCTTTTTCATAACTTGACACTCTTTAAATTTTAATGAAGACCTCTATCTTTGGACGGGTTTGGCTGTAACTATTACAAAACTTAACATACTTAATGGTTATAGGTCAAGTAACAATTATAAATGCTGTTTATACGCTATCTAATACAGTGATTATGTTGCAAGTTGCTATTTATAGTGTATTAACGCCAGTTACTACAAGTCGGCGGAGCCGCCCAACGCACTGTCTCCCCTTTTTAAGGGGGATTTAGGGGGATCTACGGCTGTCAACTCCATTCATCCCTAATTTGTTGTTGATATTCTAAAGCATCTTGAGTTAACTTAATGATATCCGCGTACTTGTTTAAATCAAAATTTGCCTGCTGTTGTAATTGATAAATATTTAAAATTTCTTCAATTTTTTGCCAATCTTGATAATCAATTAAAACAGCTATTGGGTGCATTGCATCATCAGTGACGATTTTTTTGTTAATAGGTAACATATCTATTTACTAACTATTATATTCTTGCTCTTTTTATCTTATACGAACTCTGTATAAATATGCGCCACATTCAAAAATGAACTAACCCAAAAAAACGCAAAGATGCTCAATAACACCTTTGCGCCTTTGCCTCTTTGCGACTCTGCGGGAAATAAGTAAATAGGGTTTGCTGAGAAAGTCTTTCCGTGAGGGCATAGGAGTCAGGAGTCAGGAGTCAGGAGGAGATTGGAAAATTTCTTTGCCATCTCTTGAAATCCCCAAAAATGCACACTTTTTCCGGTATACCCTTCAAAACCCTTGCACTAATTTCTGTGTTTATCAGCCTCTAACCTTTGATATATCAAGGTTTTAGGTTTATTCAGCAAACC
>NZ_JAQMTI010000162.1:0-15269 GCF_028329225.1 Sphaerospermopsis kisseleviana CS-549
CTCCCTGCTCCCTGCTCCCTGCTCCCTGCTCCCTGCTCCCTGCCTCCTATGACTCTTTATCCACCTTGGGAACAAAATCAGGACGTTCTTTGCTTTCCCAACCTGCGGGACGTTTGGAGTTGTACCAAGCGATTGAACCGATAGTAACGGCAGCAATAAAACCAACTACATACACTAAAGTAAAAGCTAATGGAAAATGATTACCTGCTGCTGCGGGTGCTGCTGTTTCCAGTAATAATGTCATGACTATATTATCCTATTGTTTGTAACACTTCTTTACAAAGTATAAAACGAGTTGACCATCTACATCTGCCACTGGGGGAAATATTACTCACCAGGGGAGGAAGAAGAAGAACCTGGTTTCAGGCGTTCTCTCCAAGAAGGTTTGGATGGGGAAGATCCAGAGGAATTATTGTTTACAGGAGGAGCAGAATTTGAATCTTGTCTGCGGTTTCGTCTTCTAGAACGAGATGATTCTGCACCAGAATTGTTCCCTGATTGAGAATCAAAGCGCCTCCGTCTTCTGGAAGTGGACTCTTCTTGTTGTCGGTAACGTCGTCTACGTCTTGAAGTGTAGTTTGATTGCTGTTCTACTTCAGAATAAGAGCTTCTGCGTCTGCGTCTGCGTCTGGTTGATGAATCACCATCATCCTGATCTGATTGTTGATTATTAGATGCAATGGAAGTATTAACAATTTTTTTCGGTTTGATCGGTTGAGCTTTGATCGTACCTTTGCGATTTTCTAATTTGGGACGTGCAGGAAACTTTTCTACTGGCATTCCTTCAACGGCTTTTTCCATAAATTCATGCCAGGTATAAGCGGCGCTGGTGCTGCTACCATTGGTAGGGCGGTTATTATCATTACCTAGCCAAACTCCTGCCACTACTTGGGGAATATAGCCAATAAACCACAAATCACGGGCTTCATCTGATGTTCCTGTTTTCCCTGCTACCTGTCTATCATTTAATTGGGCAGCAGCACCAGTACCATTTGTGACTACATTGCGTAGCATCCACGTCATAATGGCGGCACTATCGGCATCTAAAGCCCGTTGAGGTTGGACATCAGCAGACCAAATCACATCACCCTGACGGTTGAGGATGCGACGAATTCCATGCGCTTCTGTATGTAAACCTTGGGTAGCAAAAGAACCATAAGCACTGGTTAATTCTAGGAGATTGACTTCGTTAGAACCAAGTGCTAAAGAGTAGGTAGGCTTGAGTTCCGATTTAATCCCCATATCCTGTGCTAGTTTAATGGTTGGCTCATATCCCACATCTATTAATACCCTTACTGCAATTGTATTAATAGAACGGGTAAGAGAATCTTTGAGATTCATTGAGCCATAGAATTTTTCATTGTAGTTTTTTGGTTCATAACCATCTACTACTAATGGTGCATCCACATAGCCATCGTAGGGACTCTTACCTGTAGCGATCGCCGCAGCATAGACAAAACCTTTAAATGTTGATCCTGGTTGTCTTTGCGCTTGAGTTACACGATTAAACTGGTTTTCGCTAAAGTCCTTACCTCCTACCATTGCTTGAATTTCCCCATTGCGGGGATCAATAGCTACTAAAGCGGCTTCTTTAAAATTTGCCCAACTACCTTGAGTTCTGAGAACTTTAGCCACTGCTGCTTCTGCTGCCTTTTGCCAGGTCGGGTTTAAACTGGTTTCTACTACTAACCCTCCTGCTGCTAACACATCAGGCTTAACATATTTTGGTAATTCCTGCTGAATGTAGGAAGTAAAGTAAGGAAACTCAACTTGAAAGCGTCTCGGTAAATTGCTATTAACTGTGAGTGGTTCTTGAATAGCGGCTTGCTGTTGTTCTGGTGTAATTATGCCATTTTCCAGCATCCTTTTTAACACTTGATTTCGCCTTGCCATAGCTGCTTGAGGATTTTTATTTGGGGCGTAAGTGTTGGGAGCAGGAGCAAGTCCGGCAATGGTGGCCATTTCTGATAAAGTCAGTTGATCCACGGATTTATTAAAATAGACCCAAGCCGCATCTGCTACACCATAAGCACCAGAACCCAAATAGACTAAATTTAGGTAACGCTCTAAAATTTGGTCTTTACTGAGTTCTTGTTCCATTTTCTGAGCCAGACGCACTTCCTTGAGTTTGCGCCAGATGGTGCGCTCTTGGGTGAGAAAGAGTATTCTTGCTACTTGTTGGGTGATGGTACTACCACCTTCCACCACATCTTGCGATCGCAAATTATTCACAACTGCTCTAAGAATACCTTGAGCATCTATCCCATTGTGCTGTTTAAATCTTCTGTCTTCTGAAGCGATAAAAGCGTTTTTTAAGTTCTCTGGGATTTGTTCTAGCTTTAGCTGTTCCCTAGTGGCTTCTCCTTGCTGTTTGAGAACAGTTCCATCACTGGCTTGAATAGTAAGTGTTTGCTCTCGTATTACCGCATTCAGTTGTGATTTATCCGGTAAAGAACTGTCTATTACACTAATCCCATAATTACAGGCAATGATCCCGCCACCTAAACCGACTACACCTAAGCCAGTCCAAAACCAGAACCGACGATAAAAAGGTTTATCGCTCCTACCAATACTGGCAACCATCCCAGATGATAAACTCGTCATCTGGTTAAGTAACTGCCTTGCCTGCACCAGCATAGTTGGCGGTAGGTTTTCAGGTGTGGACTCCTCGTTTGTGGACTCCTCGTTTTTATGATGATTCCCAAGTGGCAAGAGCAGTTTCTCCTCAGAGCTACTTCAGTTGATTATTGATGCCGAAAGGCTAGGGTTGTTGCGCTCATAGCGTTAGAACATCATACCTTATAAATAATCAATTAATTCAGGTAAAATTGATTTATTTGCCAAACCGTTATTTCCATTGGCTTTTAAAGATGATTAAATAATTTCAGGGAGATCAAGACTTATTACCAAATAGGAGAAAGTTGGTAGCTGATGCAGCAAAACTGATCCCCTGCCTCCTAGCAAGAGCATTCAGCAGCAAAAGAATGTCTAAAAAATTCGCCAGAAGTGCGATCGCTCTCGGCAGTAATATGGGTGATCCCCAAAGAACTTTAGCAGCCGCTTTAGAGACTTTAGCCCAAACCCCTGGTATTATTCTCGAAGCAAAATCCAGTTGGTATAGAACCAAAGCCGTAGGACCGCCACAGCCAGATTATTTAAATGGCTGTTCCATATTGCAAGTAGAAATATCTCCACAAGCTTTATTAACCAGCTTGTTAGCAATTGAACAAAAATTTGGTCGTGTGCGTCGAGAGCATTGGGGACCGAGAACTTTAGATTTAGATTTATTGTTGTATGATGACTTAATCTTAAACGAGCCAAATCTCCAGATCCCTCATCCCCGGATGCACGAGCGAGCTTTTGTCCTAGTCCCATTGGCAGAAATTGCCCCAAATTGGAGAGAACCCCTATCTGGTTGTACAATTGAGAATCTGCTGCAAGAAGTAGACCGTTCTGATGTACACTTAGTTAAGGATGAATAACCGACTATTAAATTACCATCCTTGGCAGCAGAAACACCCTGATTTCCCAAGCATCCCCCGTATATATTCTGAGTATTTGCAGACAATAGAATTGGACTATGCCACTAGGTAGAGAATTACCACAGCTACTCAAGCAACGTTTGTTTCATAAAGGGCGCAAATTTGATTTTGAAGTGAATCGTTTGCGTTTACCTAATAAATCTGAAGGAGAATGGGAGTGTATTCGTCATCCCGGTGGCGCTCTGGCTCTTCCTGTTACCGAAGATGGTAAACTGATTCTTGTCCGTCAATATCGTTTTGCAGTTCAAGGTAGGTTGTTAGAATTTCCCGCAGGAACGGTAGAACCTAATGAAGAACCTTTGGAAACGGTAAAAAGGGAAATACAAGAAGAAACAGGCTACCGCGCTCATAAGTGGGATAAACTAGGAGAGTTTTTCTTAGCTCCTGGCTATTCTGATGAAATTATCTATGCTTTTTTGGCTAGAGATTTGGAAAAGCTGGAAACTCCGCCACAGCAAGAAGAAGATGAAGATATCGAAACTGTATTTTTGACTCCTGAAGAACTAGAAACAGCTATTCGTGAAGGACAACCTGTAGATGCGAAAACTATAGCCAGCTTTTTCCTAGCTCGTTCTTTGTTGATGTAATGGTGATATGCTGCTAGAAAAGGCACTTGGTGATGCCTTTTGTGTAGAAATTAAATGCAAGGTTTTTGAGTTCCCACCTCGTAAAGTCTTGCACTTTTTTAACTTCCAGCAGGCTAAGACCCTTTACTTGTAATATTGTCACATTTATTCAGCAAACCCTAATTAATAATTAAAAAGGGTTTTAAGCTGTTGTGCATTTAATTTGTATAAGTGGAACAGGCATCTTGCCTGTTAAACAAGAGTTCAGAACATTAGGATTATACAATTTAGCTGTGTAACAGCTTATTCCCCTGTGGTGTATCTTACAGGCAATGTTTAAGTCCCTGAGTAAAGTATAAATTTAATTATGAATTATCAATTATGAATTATCAATTATGAATTATTTATCCCAGCTATGATGGAAACCAGGTTTAGTGGAAACGTCCAGAAACATAATCTCGCAAGCGATAATCAAAGTTATGGGTGATAAGTTTCTTGGTAGGGGCAAATTCTAGTAACTGCCCAATATGATTTTCATTGTAGTAAAATAAAGCTGTGAAATCTGATAAACGAGAAACTTGTTGGATGTTGTGAGAGACAAATACAATTGTTAATTCAGAACGCAAACATTCGATAAGTTCCTCAATTTTTATCGTAGAAATGGGATCAAGTCCTGCACAAAGTTCATCTATAAGGAGGACTTGCGGTTTAACTGCTAAAGCACGGGCAATACACAACCTTTGTTGTTGTCCAAAGGATAATTCTAAAGCCGATTTATGAAGTTTATTTTTGAGTTCTTCCCAGAGTTCGGCAGCTTTTAGTGCTAACTCGACAATTTCATCTAATTCTGCTTTGGGATGCCATCCGATTAATTTTACTCCATAGGTTACATTATCATAAATGCTCATGGGAAAAAGATTTGGTTTACCATAAATTAAAGTAATTTGACGACGTAGGCGATTTAAGTTGACACGACGACCATAAATATTTTGACTAAAAAATTCAACGTTTCCTTCAACTTGTATTTCTCCTTCTAGTTCAATCATGCGATTGAGAGATTTCAAAAATGTGGACTTACCACAACCGCTAGGTCCCATAATCGCGGTAATTTTATTTTGTGGAATATCCATTGAGACATCTTCAATGATTTTTTGAATTCCGTAATAAGAGCTGAAATTTTTAACTCGGATGGCAGGAATTATTTTACTCATAGGAAATAGGAAATAGGAAATAGGGATTTATGTTGTGAATCAATCTAAAATCTAAAATCTAAAATCTAAAATCTAAAATCTAAAATCTAAAATCTAAAATCTAAAATCTAAAATTGAATGATTGAGAAACATAATAAATAGGTGTGCGTCAAATAAGCTGGTAATCTCACATCTGTTATGATTCTCAATCAGGTCAGGTGAGTAATGATAATCTTAGGCCATAATCAGGGTTACAGTCTAGGATGTTAACTGGGATGTTAGCAAGAAGATGCTGGTACAAGATATGACGGGTAAATTTTCTAGACTATTTTCAACAGGACAAGAAAAAAGTGAGTTGTTTATGGTAAGACGCTGGAGTTTTATAGTTACTACTATTATTGTCTGGCATCTGTGCAGTTTTGTCACACTGGCACAAAATAAAAAACCAGAACAAATGAGGTGGTTTCCTCCGAGTCCTTTGGAAATGACTACACCTGATCCTCTGGTAAGGAGTTCATGGAAAAAACAACCGTTAACTACTGACGAACTGCAACAGTTGAAAACTGCACTGGATGAGTTAAACCAAGAAGCGATAACGACTTTTCAAAGGGGAGATAAAACCGCTGCTTTTGATATTTGGAATAGAGAATTACGACTGCTGCGCTTTTTAGGTTCTTTAGCCCAGGTGCAAGCTTTATCAAGGGTGGGGGCGATCGCTTGGCAGGAAAATGAGCGTGAACAGGTAATGTATATTACTCAGCGGTTGCAAGAGATTGAAAAACAGATGTTAAAGGAGAAAAGTACAGATTTACAATTATGGCGATCGCTTGGTGAAGCTTACCAAAATGTGCGTATTCCCAAATTAGCTGTAGGTGCTTACGAGCAGATTTTAACATTGGTGAGACAACAAAAAGATGTTAATACTGAATTAGCAACTTTAAATACTCTGGGGGAATTACATTTAAGTTGGTTTGATTATTCTCAAGCTGCTAAAACTTACGAAGAATTGCTCAATTTGGCTATTAATAGAGGTGATAGAAACAATGAATTAGCATATTTGCAACAACTAGCTTATATTTATGAACAGGGTAAACAACCCCGACAAGCGATCAATGTTTTGAATAAGTTAGCGGCAATTTATAATAGAAATAAGAATCTTACTCAAGTTCCGGCTTTAAAAATCAAAATAGCAGAAAATTATCAATCTTTGGTCAGAGAAAATCCCAATTTTCTGCAAGAAGCTTTTAATAATTATCAAGAAGCTTATGTTACTGCTTGGAAATTAGAACAGTATGTGGCGGCGAGTGAAGCTTTGCAAAAGTTAATTAGGTTGTATCGTTCCCAAAATCAAATTAATGAAGCTTTGCAAGCTAGTAGAATTTTGTTGGAAACGGAAACATTAGCGACTAATTTTTATGGTTTGATGCAAGCTTATGATCAAATGGGAGAAATGTATTTAGAAAAGAAAGAAGAGGGAAAAGCATTAGCAGCGTTTGAAAAAGGGTTAGAAATAGCCAGACAACTTAAACATCAAGAGATATATTTTGCCCAGAAGATTGAAACATTGTCAAAAAAGAATTTGTAATAAGTAGTCGTGCAAAATAAATTTTATATTTGGGAGAGGGAACAGAGAACAGTGAACAGGTAAGGAATACAGACATTAGACATCTCCAGAAAAGAAATTATGGAACCTATTTATGGGGGCAGGTCGAAGCTTATGGGATATCTAGATGTCTGATTTTTCCGTTAAATTATCGCTCATAAGCTTCGCCCCTACAACTTATGACAAATTAATACATTCTATTTTGGAGAGGTCTATTCCCAGTTGGAGACTGGGAACGAGATAACGAGATAAACGAGATAACAAGGTATTACTCCTGACTCCTTTGATAAGTATCCACAGCCACACGCAAATTACCTTTATGCACTGCTAAAAGTTCCTCACCTGCGGTTTTATCTAAATTTGTCCAGTGCATTAATAAAGCCAACTTCACCCATTTACCACTACGTTCTAATAAGAAACCTGCGGCTTCTCGACTTAAACCGGTTAAATCTTGTAAAATTCTTAAAGCGCGATCGCGTAATTTTTGATTTGTTACCGCAACATCCACCATTCTATTACCGTAAACTTTCCCTAATTTCACCATCACGCTGGTAGAAAGGATATTTAAAGCTAATTTTGTCGCAGTACCAGCTTTCAACCGAGTTGAACCTGCTAATATTTCTGGTCCTGTTAACAAGCGAATATCAATATCTGCATCAAAGGGAACTTGTTCTGCGGGAACACAGGCGATGAAAACTGTTAAAGCTCCCCTTTGGCGTGCTGCTTTTAATGCACCTTGAACATAGGGAGTAGTTCCCCCAGCAGTGATACCGACGACTACATCCAGTTGATTAATTTTGTGTTGGGCGATCGCACTTTCACCATCTTCCGCTAAATCTTCTAAACCCTCAGAACTGCGTAACAACGCCCCCGCACCACCAGCAATAATACCCTGTACCAACTCTGGAGATGTGCAAAAAGTAGGTGGACATTCAGCCGCATCTAACACCCCTAACCGTCCACTTGTTCCCGCACCGATGTAAAATAAACGTCCACCTTGATGTAAACGTTCAGCCGTCTTTTCAATAGCTGCGGCTAACTCAACCTTTGCACCGGCAACAGCAGCTACCGCTTTTTGGTCTTCAGTATTAAATAATTCTACCAATTCCAAAGAATTTAGTTGGTCTAAATTCAGACTATTAGGATTTACTTGTTCTGTGAGTAGATGTCCGCGTTCTTGTAAATTTGTCATTTCTCAGTTATCAGTTATCCGTTATCCGTTATCAGTCAATACTACTCGGTTAGGTTACAAAATAATTGATATTGTAATTTCGGTTACGAGATAACGCAACCCACGGGAAATTTTTTTCCCCTTTAAAGGGGAGGTTTTAAACCTTAAATGAAACAATTGTCAATTATCAATTATCAATTAATTACCTATTCATTCATATTTTTCAGTGTTGCTACTGCTGAAGGTGAAATCTGGTTCAGATAACGGAAAACCCAATACTTGAATATAGTATCTAGAATTACTGGGAATGTAGCAATAAATAGGAAAATAGCATTTCTATCTGCGGCAATACCCAAATGACTAGCAATACTTTCTAAAATCACTTCCCAACCGTGAGGAGAATGGAAACCTACAAAAATATCTGTGAATAAAATAATGATAAATGCTTTGGCACTATCACTTAAACCATAAATAATTTCATTCAGCAGATTTTTAATAGCTATCACCCCTTTTTTATTGATGACTACCACAACTGCAAAAGCAAATAAACCTAATAAATCCGCAAAAACATTTGCCACTGCACTATTACTTTTATGTTTAAATTCTTCTGCTAATTCTTCTGCTTTGAGTGAAATTTTTTCTTCCATAGCTTCGACAGAAATTTGAGGAGAATGTTTCAATAAATTGTCAAATTTTAATTCTTCCTCAAAAGACTGCAATTCTTTTAGTGCTTCCTCTTTCATTTCCCAGTTCAGAAAAATAGGTGTACTTTCAACACTGCGAAAATGTTCTACAGCAGGAAGTATGAAAAACTTTTTAGACAATTCTTGAGTTAACAAGGGAATGAGAATTAATAACAACAAACAGTTAATAGCTCGTTTGGTAATTTTTCTCGATGCTTGAAAATTCCGCAATACCTCCTGTTCAGAACTTGGACTCATATCATTGGTAATTTTACGAAATGTTCTACCAATGGATCTGGGAAAAATACCAGTTTTTTTGGTGACTGGTTCAATATTTTCTAAACTGAGTTTTGATGTTAGTTGAGAGGAATTTTTTGGTGGTTGTTGGTGAGATTCTAACTTGGTAAGAGTTGGTTTTTGAGAATAAGCTACAACATTAGAATTAGATAATTCTAAATCCTCATTTTTGTATCTGGAGAGAACTTCATCAATTAATTTTAGTTTATCCAAAAAAGCGTAATTAGAGTTTTTGATAAAAAATCGACTCACTTTAAATTCTACAACTCTGATTTTAATAATCTTTAAATATTTTTCCACATCTGTCTGAAAACAATCTAAAACATTTTGACTGTAATCACCTGACTGACTAGATACTTTATCCCCTGCAAAATGTTCTAATTCAATATCTTTAATTTTTAAAGCCATTTTATATGCTTGTTCTAATGCTCTTTCTGGTGTGCGTAAAAACCATTGACTCCCTATATTTAGGTGATCTGAAAAATCTGAATTTACGTAATTTTTCATTTTGATAGTAGATGGCTAAATGTTTCCTAAAAAATCAAATAATGAGGTAGATAAACTTTGAATTAATTGATAAAAATTGATTTTTAAATCCAAAGTTTATGTATTTATCAACTTTAACTTTTCTACCTCATCAAAAAATAAATATTAAATAAATATTTTCTCAATTAACCTGCTTTTAAACAAGCTAAAGGATCGGGAACGGGGAAAGCGTCAGAACTTAAAGGCACAAACTTACTATCATTAGCATTGTAAGCAAAAATTTGTCCTGTTTCTATTTCATAAACCCAAGCATGGAGAGATATTTTACCACCATGTAATTTAGAACGAATCACAGGATAGGTTTCTAAATTTTCAATTTGAGTTAAAACATTTTCTTCTACAGCTATTTTTAGCAATGTTTCCCCATCATAGTTTTGATAGTTTTCTCGCAAAAGACGACGGGTAGACTCGGCATTGCGTTTTAACCAATCATAAACTAAAGGCATTTCATCAGATAAATTATTTAATTGTAGGAGTGCTTTCATACTACCACAGTGAGAATGACCACAAACAATAATATGCTTAATATTTAAAGCAGAAACAGCATATTCAATTCCCGCACCTTCACTGCTATTAGGACTTCCATGAGTGGGAATAATATTACCCAAATTCCGAATAATAAACAGTTCTCCTGGTTTAGTTTGTGTTAATAAATTCGGATCAATGCGAGAATCAGAACAAGTAATAAAGAGAATTTCAGGAGTTTGTCCTTGAGATAATTGGCGGAACATTTCCTGATGAATTGTGAAATAGTTAGTTTGAAATTCGTTCAGTCCTTTGATAATTCTTTTCATTGGCATTGTAGAATTCATGTGATTTTCGTTTTAGTGTTTTTATTCTTTTGGTATCTGCAACATCCTAGAAATTTAATAATCTACTTATTGATCAAAAATTCTGATTCCTGACTCCTTAATTATTTAGTGATTAACCCATTTTGCATCAGTTACTAAACACACACCTCCGATTTTTTTCAGCAGAGGGGTGATTTTTTCCACTAAATTATCTAATTGTTTTTGATTGGTACAAACTGTCATAATGTAACTATTACTAAATTCATAGTCAATATCGGAAGATACTAAACCTCGATCACCTTTACCAGAGGTATCTTTAATAATTGTATATCCAGAAACAGAGACGATTTCTAAAATGTTCAGAGCATCTTCAATGTGAGATGTATCAATAACAATCTCTACTTTTTGGACTTCTTGCATAATAGGGATTGATAAATTTAGACTTGTTAGATTGGGGGAAAAGTTATCTGATATCAGAGAATTACTCGTGGTAATTAAACAAATACCACCAATGGTTTTGAGGATGGGTAAAATATCTCTGAGCAGGTATTCAAATTGTATTTGATTGGTGCAAATAGTAGAAATATAACTATTGCTAAATTCTCGCCCCAAATCGTTATAACAAATCCCCCTATCCCCTTTACCGGAAGAATTTTCTATTAATGTATATCCAGGAACTTTCACAGAATTAAGGATATCTATAACTTCTCTTTGTTCCAGGGTGCTGACAATGATTTCTACTCGGTTAACGAGTTCCATAAATAACACCTAGACTAATACCTATTGGACAGAAAACAGCAATTTCTGATGTTTGTAATTTCATGTTTGTGAATCTATGGTCAAAAGACTAATGATCTATACACCAACAAGTTTTAAAATTTGTAAGTAAAGAGGAATTCCCACAATAATATTAAAGGGGAATGTTAAAGCTAAAGCCATAGAAACATAAAGACTAGGATTAGATTCGGGAACAGTTAATCTCATCGCTGCCGGTACGGCAATATAAGAAGCACTGGCACATAAAACCGCAAATAAAAGTCCATTTCCTTCTCCCATTCCCAAGACTTTTGCAATCAAAATTCCTAAGATAGCATTGACAACAGGAATGAAAACAGAAAAACCAATTAAGAAAGAACCGGTTTTACTTAAATCTTTAATTCTTCTGGCTGCTACTAATCCCATATCAAGTAAAAAGAAAGTCAGCGCACCGTAGAAAATTCCTTGAGTAAATGGTTGTAATTTTTCCCAACCTTTTTCTCCTGTTAATAGTCCAACTAGCAAACTACCAACTAACAGAAACACTGAGCCATTTAAAAAAGCTTCGTGCATCACTTTTCCCCAAGAAAATCCTTCTTCACCTTCTGTCTTGGGTGCAAATGCTCTCACCAGAATTAAGCCGATAATAATAGCTGGAGATTCCATTAAAGCTAATGCTGCTACCATGTGTCCCCCATAGGGAATGTGCAGTTTTTCTAGAAAAGAACTAGCGGTAATAAAGGTGACTGCACTAATAGAACCGTAGGTAGCAGCGATAGCAGCTGCATTGTAATGATCAAGCTTGATTCTGAGAATAAAAAAGGTGTATACTGGTACGATAGAAGCCATGACAATAGCAACTATCAGCGTCATTGCTATTTGCGAGTTAATGCCACTTTCTGCTAGTTCATGTCCGCCTTTAAAACCAATGGATAACAGCAAATACAGTGAAAATAATTTTGGTAAGGGTTGGGGAATTTCTAAATCTGATTTTAAAAAAACCGCCAGCATTCCCAAAAAGAAGAACAACACAGGGGGATTGAGAATGTTAAAAAGAATTAAACTGCCATCCATTGATTTTTTCTTTCCTCAGCATTAGAAAACTTTATGAACTACCCTCTAAATTAGTCCACAAATTTTAAGAAAAGCATGAGAAGAAATTAAGAATTTTCTTAGAATTAAGTTGGCAGTATCAAAATGGTAATTCTACAGTGAATGTGGTGAATTGATGGGGGTTACTGGTGACATAAATTTTACCACCGTGTAAGCGAACAATTTCATGGGCGATCGCTAAACCTAATCCTGATCCACCTGTATACCGTGAGCGATCGCTTTCTGCACGATAAAAACGCTCAAACAAATGGGGTAAATGTTCCGCTGCAATTACTTTACCCGTATTAGTGATAGTTACTTTCACCTGTTCATTTTCACGATATGTTTCTACACTAATCTTACCTTCCGGGGATGTGTACTTAATGGCGTTATCTAGTAAATTTAAAAACAAACTGGTTAAGTGATCAGAATTGCCAGTAATGTAAAGTAAGGGTTTTATACTTGCACAGATGGTAATATTTTTATCTGCTGCTAAAAGCTGAATTTGCTCAATGAGAACTTCTAGTAACTCGCTTAAATCAACATTTGTCAAAGTCCATTGATATTCAGATTCACTTTGATCCAAACGAGTGAGAAAAAGCAAACCATTAGCAAGACGAATCAAACGATCAACTTCCCGTTGTAATTCTTGTAAGGTATGATGATATTCTTCTGGTGTACGCTCTCTACTTAAAGTTACACCCAGTCTGCCTTTAATCACTGTTAAAGGTGTGCGTAACTCATGAGAAGCATCGGCTGTAAATCTGCGTTCATGCTCAAATGCAGCTTGCAAGCGATCTAACATCCCATCCAAGGTGATAGCTAATCTTCCCACTTCATCTGTTGAACCTTGATAACCGATGCGCTGGGTGAAATCATTAGGACTTATTGCCTGGGCAGTGCGAATAATGCGACCAATAGGACGTAACGCTTGATCCGCTAAAAATAAACCTCCACAAGCTGCAATTAAGAGAATTAAAGGAAAACTCAAAAGCATCAAAGTCAGCAGATGTTCTGAAGCTTCAGAAATAGGATCTAGAGATTGGGCAACTTGTAACCAACCAGCAGTGGAAGATAAAGATAATGGTTGAGTATAAACTCGCCAAATCTTGCCGTATTCAGTAACACTGGTATAACCCATTTTTACGGGCATCATCGGTGGTATGGTTTTGTAACTACCGATACCATCCCAAATTTCACCTTGGGGAGAAACCAAACGCACGGAAAAACCAGCATTAGTTAACTTACGGGTAATAGTTTCAGACTGTTGTTTGATCTTCAAAGTAGGATGACCATTTACCTGAATCACTTCAGCAAAAGTTTCCGAAGCTGCAACCTGCAAAGCTGTATCTAATTGACCAAGTAAACTATGTTTTAATTGAATATATAAATAGGTATCGAAAACTACTAGCGTACAGCCCAAAAGCAGTATGTACCATGTTGTTAGACGAGTTCTAATTGTACTTTGATTAAATCGTTGAGAAAACATACAGCAGGAGTCAGGATTTCAAGGAGTCAGGAGTCAGGAGTCAGGAGGTAAATATTTTTCCCCAATCACCAATCCCCAGTCACCTATCACCTATTCCCTTGAGACAATATCCTACTCCTCTAACTGTATGCAGTAGTGGCTGATCAGAACCCCGATCTATTTTCCGTCTCAAATAACCAACATATACATCTACAACATTAGAATCACTATAAAAATCAAAATCCCAAACGTGTTCACCTATTTGTGTACGGGTAACTACTGTATTGGAATTACGCAATAAATACTCTAAAAGTTTAAACTCTAAGGGGCTAAGTTCAATGAAACGTCCTCCACGCTGAACTTCCCTTGTGACTACATCCATAGTTAAATCACTAACCTGTAAAATGGTGTTAAATTGTAATGGTGGGCGACGTTGCAAAGCTCGTAACCGTGCCAGTAATTCTGAAAATGCAAATGGCTTGACTAAATAATCATCTGCACCATGATCTAATCCTTTTACCCGATCTTCTACAGTATCCCGTGCTGTTAAAAGTAAGACTGGAGTTTTAATTTTTTGCTGGCGAAATTCTCCTAGTAGCTTTAACCCATCAATTTTGGGTAGCATAATATCTAAGATGATAATGTCATACTCAGCAGCAAAGATGTATTCCTTACCTTCTTCACCATCATGAGCCACATCAACAGCGTAACTCATCTCTCTGAGTCCTTGACTGATAAATTGGGCTATTCCTGGTTCATCTTCAACTAGCAAAATTCGCATATAGCAATCTAGCAATCCTATTTTAGTTGAGAATTTATTGGTGAGGTAAGGGAACAGGTGACTGGTGACTGATGACTGGTGACTGGTAACTGGTGACTGGGTAACATTGTTAACTCATTCCCTATTCCCTATTCCCTATTCCCTACTTTCCCAACAACTAATGACTAATGACTACTTACAATAACCCTTCTAGTCGGCGACGGAAGCTGTCTAGTTCAGAATCAGACATTTGCTGTTCTTCTGACTGAGAACTATAGTTATCATAGTTATTTTGAGTTTGACTTTCTGGTTTCCAATCAGTTTCTTCTACGTTCTGTTCTGGAGGTGTCACCACGGTATTACTATTTTCTGGCACAAGTTCCCAGCCAAAACCCGCACTTTTGCAAAAGTCTATGATATCCTGCTCTTCCATTCCCTCAACCGTCGGTGTGGGGAAATCTTGCGCTTCTAACATTAAAGCAAAGCGGGTGGCATCATCTTCTGATTCAAACATCATGATTGTATTGCGATCGCCCACCCGAATCGAGTGAATCCCTTCATTATCAGTTCCCGCATTGAATAGTAGTACAAAAACACGCATCTTTAATCCTTTAATCCTTTGACTTGACGTTTATATTATTTCTATTAAAGTTCGAGATTGTGCCGATACAAAAAAGCTAACTAATGCTAACAAAAGTTGGCTTTTTCTTCCTGTTTCACCCTAGCAGTGTCGGCACTATCTAGTCCACAGGCTAACACGATCAATCTGACCGCTTCTTTTTTTAAATTAATCGCAGCGTTTAA
>NZ_JAQMTI010000163.1:0-7014 GCF_028329225.1 Sphaerospermopsis kisseleviana CS-549
GGGGACTGGGGACTGGGGACTGGTGACTGGGGACTGGGGACTGGGGACTGGGGACAGTTAATAGATAATTATTTATTCCCAATTCCCAATTACCCATTACCCATTACCCATTACCCATTACCCATTACCCATTACCAATTACCCATTACCAATTACCCATTACCAATCAAAAGTTACAATTTTACTGTCACAGTTTTAATCTCTGTATATTGCTGTAAACCGTATTCTCCCAGTTCTCTACCCATACCCGACTGTTTGAAACCGCCAAAGGGTGCGGCTGCATCGAATACATCATAACAGTTTACCCACACCGTACCTGCACGGACATTGTTAGCGATCGCATGGGCTTTGGTGATATCCTGTGTCCACACCGCCGCCGCTAAACCATACATGGTATTATTTGCCCGTTGGATCACTTCTTCCACATCTTCAAATTTGATGATACTCATCACGGGTCCAAAAATCTCTTCCTGGGCAATTTTCATCTCATCGCGGACATCTGCAAACACTGTCGGGGTAATAAAATAACCTCTGTCTCCCACCCTGTCACCACCATAAAGCATCTGCGCCCCTTCCCGTTGACCTGATTCAATATAACTCATGACTCGGTTAAATTGTTCCTGGTCTACTTGGGGTCCTTGTTGGGTGTTGGGGTCAAAAGGATCGCCGACTGTACGCTGTCTGGCTATTTCTACACTTCTATTCACAAACTCATCATAAATTTTTGCTTCCACAAATAAGCGAGAACCAGCAGAACAGCATTGTCCTTGATTAAAAAATATCGCTTCATGGGCGGCTTGAATAGCGGCATCTATGTTAGCATCAGCAAAAACAATGTTAGGACTTTTGCCACCTAATTCTAAAGTTACCCGTTTCAGGTTGCTTTTTGCAGCCGCTTCCATAATTAAATGGCCGACTTCAGTTGAACCAGTAAAAGCAACTTTATCAATATCATGATGATATGCGATCGCCGCCCCCGCAGTGGGTCCATATCCTGATAAAATATTGACCACACCAGCAGGAAAACCCGCTTCCACAATTAACTCACCCACCCGCAACGCTGATAAAGGCGTTTGTTCCGCAGTTTTCATCACCACAGTATTACCCGTTGCTAAAGCTGGGGCTAATTTCCAAGCTTGCATCAATAAGGGGAAATTCCAAGGTATAATTTGACCAACAACTCCCACTGGTTCATGGCGAGTGTAACAGAAATAAGGACCATTAATAGGAATAGTCTTACCCTGTACCTTATCAGCCCAACCTGCATAATAACGATAACAGGCAATAACTGATTCTATATCCCCTACAGAATCATTGATAGGTTTACCATTATCGAGAGTTTCTAAACGTGCCAGTTCATCAAGATTTTCCTCGATTAAATCTGCTAACCTGTAAAGTAAATTACCTCTTGCAGTCGCAGAAATTTGCCGCCATTCGCCATTAAAAGCCTTTCTCGCTGCTTGTACTGCCTTATCTACATCCGCTGCATCTGCTTCTGCTACTTCACAAATTACCTCACCCGTAGCGGGGTTAATGGTAGCAAATTTTTTCTTGCTGACACTTTCCACCCATTCATTATTTATTAGCAGTTGGGTAGGACCTATTTTCACCTGTGGTTGTGGTCTTGTTGCTGTAACCATCAGACCCTCCTAAAATTTTAAGGCTTTTTGTTAAATGCTATTAAATTGGTTCCAGGAGTTACACAATTACGGCTAAATCTTTTATATATGTTTACATTTGCAGGTGTTTTGCGCGGATGGGTGGGTGTAAAAAATTGGTGCTGTAAAAAAATGGCTGTATCTCTTGATAGGCTTGACTTTGGGGTTATTCCGCTTTTCCACCCACCCGCGCACCTTACACAGACTGGGTTTGGGTGTTTTTTGCTCTTGACACGATTCCTGAAATGGACTATGATAGAATCACTCGCGCAATCGAACCTTGAAAACTAAATATAGATAGGCTTTCAGGATGCCGCTATTGCAATTTACAATAATCCCTATTAGGGATTGAAACATGAGTGTAGCCTATTTGTTTACTTCTGTCTACAATTGCAATTTACAATAATCCCTATTAGGGATTGAAACTGGTAAATTTAACAGTCCACATGGAGACTATAAAAATTGCAATTTACAATAATCCCTATTAGGGATTGAAACATTTCCTTTCCTTCTATATTGCTACCTTCTAAATCCATTGCAATTTACAATAATCCCTATTAGGGATTGAAACAGCAACAGAACTACTGAAAGCTAAGAAACAAGTGCTATTGCAATTTACAATAATCCCTATTAGGGATTGAAACTGCTAACTGTTGGGTTTTAGATTTGAGCTTATTTTTATTGCAATTTACAATAATCCCTATTAGGGATTGAAACTCTCTATCTTTGTACTGTTTGTAACGCTGCCAAGATTGCAATTTACAATAATCCCTATTAGGGATTGAAACGCATTTGCGGGAACAATATAAATATCTCCCTCTGATTGCAATTTACAATAATCCCTATTAGGGATTGAAACTACCCACTTATCAGGTGCTTAAGAACTCCCAGAGAATTGCAATTTACAATAATCCCTATTAGGGATTGAAACGCCATGCTTTCTTGTAAAGCAGTCAGCAGTGTTTATTGCAATTTACAATAATCCCTATTAGGGATTGAAACGTGCTAGGTGCTTGGGGTTGAAAGAAAGCATGATTATTGCAATTTACAATAATCCCTATTAGGGATTGAAACTTCTAATAAAAGATGCTTGATAGCATCTCTCCTATTGCAATTTACAATAATCCCTATTAGGGATTGAAACGTGGGATAAGGGTAGGATGTGGGTATATAGATCCATTGCAATTTACAATAATCCCTATTAGGGATTGAAACGTGTAATTTGATCCTACAAGTTCGACCAGCCTTACCATTATTGCAATTTACAATAATCCCTATTAGGGATTGAAACATTAGTTGAACTAATGTCGCTGTCTCTTGTATATATTGCAATTTACAATAATCCCTATTAGGGATTGAAACTTAACTGCGAAGTATTTTTTGGCTGATGCTACTTCATTGCAATTTACAATAATCCCTATTAGGGATTGAAACAGAAAGATTAGGTCAGATAATCAAAGACAGCATCGAGATTGCAATTTACAATAATCCCTATTAGGGATTGAAACACCAGTGGCTATGGAATGCGAACTTTTCGCGGTATTGCAATTTACAATAATCCCTATTAGGGATTGAAACTCTGCATGAAAATCAAGATAGAAATATTAAAGATTGCAATTTACAATAATCCCTATTAGGGATTGAAACCATTTGAACATGATGCTACTTCTGACTTAGGTAGATTGCAATTTACAATAATCCCTATTAGGGATTGAAACCGCCATTATTGCAGATACCTGCTAATTCAACGAGATTTATTGCAATTTACAATAATCCCTATTAGGGATTGAAACACTACTCGTACAACTTCGCCTGTAAAGTCAATTGAATTGCAATTTACAATAATCCCTATTAGGGATTGAAACTGGAGACAACAGACAAATGGTATTAGGGGAGAACTAATGATTGCAATTTACAATAATCCCTATTAGGGATTGAAACCATCCATTTTTCCCTACTTCGCCACTTTGACCTATCAGAAATTGCAATTTACAATAATCCCTATTAGGGATTGAAACTGGGGACTGGTAAGACTGCGGCTATGTTACAGATGATTGAGATTGCAATTTACAATAATCCCTATGAGGGATTGAAACTTGTGCGAGAGGGAAGCTCGCGACTGCGTTATCATTGCAATTTACGGTGATTGGTGATTGGTGATTGGTGACTGGGAGGATGAATAACCCAATGCCCAAAGAATATTAAGATTGTTATAGTGTAAATATATTTTTGTGATGAATACCGTACAAGTTGTTTCTGGTTTAACTGAAATTGCCCAAAAAACCCGTTTAGCTGCTAGTAGGTTGGGTGTACTTGCTACTGAGGAGAAAAATCAAGCGATTAATGCGATCGCTCTAGCTTTAGAATCTGCTCAGGATGAAATATTGGCTGCTAATGTGGCTGACTGTGAAGCAGCTATGGCGGAAGGTATTGCTAAACCTCTTTATAAACGTTTGCAGTTAGATGAACATAAATTAAGAGATGCGATCGCTGGTGTGCGTGATGTTGCTAAGTTAGATGATCCTGTTGGTAAAGTCCAAATTCACCGAGAAATTGATAGTGGTTTAATTCTTAAACGTATTACTTGCCCTTTGGGTGTTTTAGGGATTATTTTTGAAGCGCGTCCCGAAGCAGCTATTCAAATTGTTTCTTTAGCCATTAAATCCGGTAATGGTGTCATTCTCAAAGGTGGAAAAGAAGCTTTACGTTCTTGTGAAGCGATAGTTAAAGCCATTAAAAAAGGTTTATCTAATACTGCTGTTAACCCCGATGCCGTGCAATTGTTAACAACAAGATCAGAAATATTAGAACTTTTAAAATTAGATAAATATGTAGATTTAATTATTCCCAGAGGTTCTAATTCTTTTGTCAGGTTTGTTCAAGAAAATACTCGCATTCCCGTTTTAGGTCATGCCGATGGTATTTGTCATCTTTATATAGATCAAGCGGCTGATTTTGAGAAAGCAATTAGTATAACTGTAGATTCTAAAACTCAATATCCTGCGGCTTGTAATGCTATTGAAACTTTATTAGTTCACAGTAGTATTGCTGGGGAATTTTTACCCAAAGTTGCTGAGGCTTTGCAAGCGCAAAATGTAGAATTAAGAGGTGATGAACGCACTTTAAAAATTTTACCTCAGATTGATTTAGCAACAGAAATTGATTGGGAAACAGAATACAGTGATTTAATTTTAGCCATGAAAATTGTTGATTCTTTGGAAGCAGCAATAAATCATATTAGTGAATATGGTTCTCGGCACACAGAAGCCATTGTTACGGAAGATTTAACAGCAGCAGCAACTTTTCAAGCATTAGTAAATGCAGCAGGAGTTTATCATAATTGTTCTACTCGTTTTGCTGATGGTTTTCGTTATGGTTTTGGTGCAGAAGTGGGAATTAGTACCCAACAAATGCCACCCCGTGGACCTGTGGGTTTAGAGGGTTTAGTAACTTATAAATATCAAATGTGTGGTGATGGTCATATTGTGAAAACCTACACTGGTGCTAATGCGAAATCATTTACACATCGAGATTTGGAATAAAATTAAAGAAAATAAAATTAAAGAAAATAGCGATGATAAATATCTGGTAAACAAACAAATTCCAACTGTATGGATTGATAACAAATCAAAGTTTTGTCTGTTGCTCCGTGATTTATCCTCGCTATCAGGTGTGATGATAAAAAACACCTACTTTACCTGACTAATTAGGGTTTGAGCCACCTTCAAAGACTTGCCTAAAACTTGTGCTTCGGGAAGAGGTTCACCATCAGCCAAACAAGATTCAACCAACATTCAACCAACATTTCTAACACCTCCTGAGCATTTTTAAAAGCCTCCTCATAAGTTTCCCCATGAGTACAAGGCTGCATGACATTAGTAAAATCAGGCAGTGAAACTACATAACATTTATCTTCCTCAGACCATTGAATAATTATTGTATATTTTATTCATCTACATCTAACTAACTGATTCAAAAAACGCAGCCGGCGAAATATGAAAAAACTCCGCAAGTTTGTGAATATGATCAACAGTTAAAAGACGCTCTTTCCTCAAAACTTTAGATAAAATCGCCTCAGTTTCAAAAATAGGAACTAAGTCCTTTTGCTGCACATTAAATTCATCTATCAACGCTTGCAGTAACTCCACACCATAAATATCGGGTATGGTATTTTGCTTTTCTTCGTACTCATAAACTAGAGTACCTAAAACATCTAAATAATCTTCTTCATCAGGAGTTAATTCACCTTTATCAATCAAAAAATTGATAACCTTTTGTGTAGCAAAAAATTCCTCCTCAGAAGTAATTGGACGAGGGGGGAAAGATTTAAGTAATTCAAGATAAGCGTTGTTGTTACGTATTCCAAGGGTCATTTTTCCAGTCCTCCTGATCATATTCTGCATGGGTGAGGACATGAGGGATAAAAACTTTTTGAGAATTGTACTTTACCAGCACAATAAGCCGATATTTATTACCGCCAATGTTAAAAACAGTGAGATTAGCAACTTGATCAGCAGAAGGAAAACTTTGACGTAACTCTACAAAATTTTGCCATTCAGCTTTTAATGTAATTTTATACCATGATTGCAAGCTAGTTTGTGAGTTAGGGTGCTTTTGCCAAAATTCGGAAAGTGTCCGACGGGTGATAATGTGCATAAATATTTATTTCATGATTTTTACCTCTAACTTACAAGTAACGACATTTTTACCCAACTACAATAGTTTTCCGCAAAATTACAGAATAGACCTCTTTCAGAATTCATTTTATGTTATGATAGGAGATTTTGTTAATAGTAGTGCCAAAAGATAAGCTGTTGTGCATTTAATTTGTATAAGTGGAACAGGCATCTTGCCTGTTAAACAAGAGTTCAGAATATTAGGATTATACAATTTAGCTGTGTAACAGCTTAAAATGCCTTTAAACCTGATAATAAAAAGCATTCCAGGTCAATTAGTCGCCTTACCCAAAGGTCTTTAATGGTAGCATCCATCACACTACCAACAGAAGATTGCACAATTGGCAAATTTAACAACATTTTACCCAAAGAAGGTAAATAACGTTGTAACAATAGGGGTATGACTTACCAATCAGCCCGCAATGCTATGGTGGGAATATCTTTCATTGCGTCGTAAAGTCCCAAAAGACGCTGTTCAAACTGTTGAAATTCCTTAGCACCAGTAGGGGTAATGTTTTCTAATTCCTGACGGTAACGTTGAGCAAGTCCTAAGTTGACAATTTCATAGACAAAACTATACTTATATTGACAAAAATCAATATATTTTTAGGAAAAAATCAACTACTTGATATATAATACGGTGATATCAAGTATTGAATTGAGACTATTGCTGACGCGAA
>NZ_JAQMTI010000164.1:0-13122 GCF_028329225.1 Sphaerospermopsis kisseleviana CS-549
TGGTGACTGGGGACTGGTGACTGGGGACTGGTGACTGGGTAATCAATTTTATTTTTTCCTATTACCTATTACCTATTACCTATTACCTATTACCTACTTGCTTACAGTTGTATTTTTCACGAGTTAAATAAAGATGGTAACAACAAAAACAACAACAGAAATCTTATCAGCACTGAAACAAATTCCCGATGGTTATCTTAACATCATGGGTTATGTTGATAAATCAGAAGTGAATGGTCCTGGTTGTCGCGCTGTGGTTTGGGTGCAAGGTTGTCCGCGTGAGTGTGAAGGTTGTTTTAATCCCGCATCTTGGGAATTTGAAATAAATCAATTAGTTGCGATTGATAAACTAGCGGAAGATATTATTAAAAACCCCCATAATACAGGTGTAACTTTTTCTGGTGGAGAACCATTTTGGCAAGCTTCCGCATTAGCTAGTTTAGCACATAAAGTTAAAGCCGCTGGTTTAAATGTGATGGCTTTTACTGGTTTTACTTTAAAAGAATTACAATCTGAATCTGCACCTCCTGGTTCTCAGGAATTATTAGCAGAATTAGATATTTTAATAGATGGTCCTTTTGTCCAGTCTTTAGCTATTAATTCTCCTTTGTCTCCGGTTTCTTCCAGAAATCAAAAAGTTCATGTTTTTAACCCAGAATTTAAAGATCAAATTAGTTGGGCGAGTGATCAAATAGAAGTTCATATTCTCAAAGATGGCGATCGCATTGTGACCGGTTATCAAGGTTGGTTAGAATTAACCTAATCGTAAGCATTCAGCTATCAGTAATCAGCTATTTTTCAGTCAGAGAGATACTGAGTTAATGAGATCAATTTCCAGCCTATTATTGATAGTTTTCTTCTTTATTGCTGACTGCTGATAGCTGACGGCTGAATGCTTAACGTTTTTAGGACATCTATGAATATAATAATGAAACTCCCACTACCTAATTCATTGCCAAACTGCCTCAAAGCAAGTTACAATAAAATTACTACATCTGACTTTATCAGAAGTTTTTAAGAAAATCCTAGAACTAATTAAAGATATCCAAAGAGAACCATTTTCTGGTATAGGTAAACCAGAACCTCTAAAATATGAATTACAAGGTTATTGGTCACGACGAATTACAGATGAACATAGGTTAGTTTACAAAGTTGAAGAAGATGTATTGATTATTCTGTCCTGTAAATATCATTATGACTGATGAAAACTAATAACTGATAAATGAAATTAACACCAAGTTTGTACAACCCGACCTTTAATTTCTTTGCCAAACCAAGGTGTATTATCAGCAAGTGAACAAAGATTTTGTCTATTTACTGTCCAGATTTTTTCAGGATCAAATAATGTCAATTCTGCTTTTTCACCGGGTTTAATCGCTTTCATTTCTTGTTGTAAACAAGCTGCGGCTTTATTACTCAAAACTCGCCATAATTCTAAAGCTGTAAATTCTCCAGTTTCTACCAGATTTTGCCACAATAATGGTAATGCTAATTCTAAACCAATTGCCCCCGCTGGGGACTCTGCAAAAGCTTGTACTTTCTCTTCATAGGTGAACGCTGCATGATCAATAGCGATCGCATCTATTACACCTCCACGCACACCAGCACGCAAAGCTTTAACATCAGTAGCATTACCTAAAGGTGGTTCTAAATGCAAGCTAGTATGATAACTCTTAATATCTGCGGTGTTTAATAATAGGTGCATCCAAGTGGTACTAGCTGTCACTGGTAAACCTTGCAGCTTTGCTGTAGCAATTAATTCCACACTCCGGGAAGTAGAAACCCGCATAATATGTACAGGTGTCCTAATTTCCGCGACTAATTCCAATAAAGCAGCGATCGCACTTGTTTCCGCACTAGGAGGAACAGGGGGTAAACCGATACGTAACGCCTCCGCACCTTCTCGGATTGTACCATTTAAAGACAAAGAGCGATCGCAGGGAGAAAACGCCACAACTTTACCAAAAGGTTGCAGATATTCTAAAACCCGTCTGACTATACCCAAATTTTCCCAAGGTTTCCCATCCGTAAAACCCACAACCCCAGTAGTAACTAAATCCGCAAACTCAGTTAACTGTTTACCAGCTAAATCTAAAGTCATTCCCCCCCAAACCTGAAGATGGGGTGAACCTTTCTCTACTCTTTTTTGCTGTAACTGTGCCACTAAAGCGGGATTATCAATAGCTGGATTTGTGTCCGGTAATACTGTTACCCTCGTAAAACCACCAGCAGATGCAGCTTGCAACAAAGAAACCAAAGTTTCTCTTTCTTCAAACCCTGGTTCGCTGGAATGACTATATAAATCAACTAAACCAGTACCTACAACTAAACCCCGACAATCTTTAATAACAGTATCGGCGCTAATATCGGAAATTTGGGGAGCGATCGCTTTAATTTCACCCTCAACAATTAATACATCGGCTATTTGGTCAGTTTCCGAAACCGGATCAATTACCCTTACTTGTTGTAGAAGTTCATTTATCATGTCTGTTTTAATACTTAAAATATCTGTTCTAATTGGTAGTTGGTGATTAGGGAAGAATATAATGTGGGGTGGGCATCTTGCCCGCCCCAGATATGCTAATCAGCGCAATTATAATGCTCCTGCGGCTGTCTTATCTAACACACCACCACTTAAATGACCAGTAATATTCATTGCCTGTAGCACAGGTGAACCACTCGCACCATTAGGGTAATCAATGACACTCACAGCCCCATTACCTTGACGGAAATTCCAGAAATTTTCCAGTGATAATCCTAGAATATGACAAAGCAAAGTTTTATTAGTCGCATCGTGGGCAACCACTAAGCCCGTTTGTAACTGATTTTTCTCAGCAGTTGCTAATATTGACTGCCAAGCCGCTACACTGCGTTCATGTACCTGTTGTAAATTTTCCCCTTCTGGCATTTGCACTTCAGCCGGAACAGTGCGCCAACGTTCCAACTCTCCGGGAAATTGCTGTTCTATTTCTGATTCAAATTTACCTTCCCAGGTTCCGTGACTAATTTCTCTTAAACCGTCCAATAACTGCAACTGAATATCCTCATGGTGTTTAAGAATAATTTCGGCGGTTTCTTTGGGACGTGCCATAGTGCTACTAAAAGCAAAATCAAATGTCACATCTTTGAGAAACTCCCCAGCTTTTCCCGCTTGGGATCTGCCATTATCATTCAAAGGTACATCAATTTGCCCTTGAAACTTACCTTGACGATTCCATTCGGTTTCGCCGTGACGTACTAATAATAACCTAAATCCTTGATGATTGGGGCGTAAACTCGGTAAAGTATCTCCCAGGTGTTGCGTTTGATTCATTGATTCTAACTGCACAGGTTCACCCAAACCACCAGCAAAATTTAACACACTAATGTTACAGTTAGACTGTTGTAGTCCATGATAACCACTAGGAGGAATACCCAAAGCTGTACTAATTAAAGCTCGGTTAATACCATTATGTCCAACTATAAGAATAGTTTCCCCTTGATGACGGGGTAAAATTTCTTGCCAAAACTGCTGTGCTTGTGCGTATAAAGCTAAAACTGGAAAATGTTCTCTTGTCCCATCTGCGTCATTAATCATCATCCGCAATTCATGGGGACGTTTTTTCCATATACTATAATCATCAGGGAATTTCTCTTTGACATCAACAGATAACATTCCCGCCCATAACGGTAAGTCTACTTCTACTAAATTTTCGGAAACTTGTATTTCCCCAAACTTTTCCACTAACTCACTGCAAATAATTTCTGCTGTTGTTTTAGCGCGGTTCAGGGGACTGGTGTAAATAGCCTTAAATGCTATATTACTCAGAGCTTTACCCGTTTTCCTAGCATCGTCTTGACCTTTTTCCGTTAAATTTGACGCATCAGTACGTCCTTGGATACGTCTTTCAATATTATAGGTACTTTGACCATGACGCACAATGATGACACGAGTCATTAAAAAAAACCTCTTCTCTCCAAAGGATTAATTTTACTGCAAAATGTTGCCAAATTATCTTTTGGGAGTCAGAAATTAGGTGACAGGTGACAGGTGACAGGTGACAGTTGATAGTTTTTACCAATTACCAATTACCAATTACCAATTATTCCTATTGTTTATCACTTAAATCTAACTGTAGTTGCAAACCATCATTTTCATTCAAATTTTGATTTGCTGGTTGCAGAAAAATAAGAGTAGCAGGAATTGTGATTGATTCACTCAAGGGCAATTCTTCAGAAGTATTATTTTCCGTACCTTGATTATTTTGTTGATTAAAAAATCTGCTAAAATCATTTTCTGCACGACGATCATTAACATCAACTAAAGAATCACTTTTTAAAGTAAAATTTCCTTGATTAACTTGCTCAGTTGATTGTGCATAAACGGCACTATTCACACCAAAAACAGCCGCTACAATTGTTAAAATGACAGAAATTTTAGTTTTCATGATTTTGAGTTTTTTCATAAAAATATTCTAACTGGGGATAATTATAAATCATGCCCCAGATAGATTTGTAATGCTAATTACATATAATTTAAAATTAAGGAAAATTTTATATTTTGGACATTGAATTAATTATTCATCTTTATCTGTGTTTATCTGCATTCAATGATTCTTGATGTATTATATATGTTATATTGTAAAAAAGAAACATTGATTGGTTTGAGAAGATATGTTATTAAAATATGATACTCGGCAATGTTTACCTTCTGCTGAAGACTTACCAGATTCAGACGATACACCAGTGGATAACGAATTACAAGACTTAATACCAGGGTTACTAAAAACCATACTCGCCTTAATTTGGTCAGAAAGAATGGATTGGTTTTTTGGCGTAGATATGGGAATATATTATGATCCAGATAAACCAGCAATAGTACCAGATGGATTTCTAAGTATTGGTGTACCGAGAATTATTGACTCAGATTTACGTTTATCCTATGTGTTATGGGAAGAACAAAAACTACCAATCATGGTGTTAGAAGTAGTATCTCAAACTAGAAGGGGAGAATATACCCAGAAGAAACAAGAATATGCAGAATTAGGAATTTTATATTATGTGATTTATAACCCATTAAGAAAAAGGAAACAAAGGTTAGAGGTTTATAAATTAGAAAATGGCAAATATCAATTATTGCCAGGTGAAGCAGTATGGTTATCAGAATTGAATTTAGGAATAGGTAGAGAAGAAGGAAAATATCAAGGAATTACCAGAGAATGGTTATATTGGTATGATGAACAACGAAAGAGATATTTAACAGCAGAAGAACTACTGCAACAGGAAAGGGAACGGGCAGAATTTGAAAGACAAAGGGCTGAATTTGAAAGGAAAAAAGCTGAATTTGAAAGATTGCGATCGCAACGTTTAGAAGAAATATTACGTTCTCATGGTATAGATCCTAATATTTAGTAAATACTTAGTAAGTAATAGATTTTTCCCAGGTGCTTGAATGAATGAAACTACCGCTAATTATGACGAAACATGGAAAGAAGCAATATCAGAATACTTTGAATCTTTTGTATCTTTCTTTTACCCCCATCTTCATCAACAAATTAATTGGCAAAAAACCCCCATTTCCCTCGATAAAGAATTAGAGCAAATTACAGCATCTTCCCAAACAGAAAAACGCTATGCTGATAAATTGTATAAGGTTTGGTTACTAGATAACCAAGAAGTTTGGATTTTGATTCATATTGAAGTTCAAAGCCAATATGATAAAGAATTTTCCCAGCGAATGTTTATCTATAACTATCGCGCCTTTGATTTATATCATAAACCCGTCATCAGTTTAGCTATACTAGGAGATGAGAGTAAAACTTGGCGACCCAATTCTTATGAATACGGCATGGGAGAAAGCCAAGTTAAAATGACTTTCAGTAACGTGAAACTCTTAGATTATCAGTGGGAGGAATTAGAAGCTAGTGATAATGTTTTTGCTACAGTAGTCATGGCGCATTTAAAAACCAAAGCTACTACTAGCAATTTAACCCAAAGAGAACAATGGAAATGGAATTTAGTCAGAAGTTTGTATGAAAGGGGCTTAACTAAATTTGATATCATTAATTTAGGTAAGTTCCTTGATAAAATGATGACTTTACCAACACAACTAGAACTGGAATTTAAAAATAAACTTAATCAATACGAAAAGGAGCGCAATATGCCTTTTTTAAGCACAATAGAAGAAATGGCACTAGAAAGAGGTCAACAAATTGGTCAACAAATTGGGCAACAAATTGGGCAACAAATTGGTCAGCAAATAGGAGCAAAAGAAACACGCAAACAAGATATTATCAAAATTCTGCAAAATCGTTTTGATATTTTACCAGATGATCTCGTCAAATCTATCAATCAAATTGATGATATGTCTGTATTAGAAACCTTACTTTTACCCAGCATTAGCATCAATTCTTTAGAGGAATTTCAACAGTTAATTAATGAGAATTTGAGCAGTAATAATTAAGAGTCATCAGATCCCCAATTTCCTTTTATTATCCTGTCAATAAATTGTGACTTGAACGCAGAAGTCGGGGATCTGGGTGTTATTACTAATTACCAATTACCAATTACCAATTACCAATTACCCATCACCCATCACCCATCACCCATTACCGCTAAAACTGCTTTGGGTAATAATTTTTCTTTAAACCAAACAATTCTAGCAGGGACATTATCTAATTTTACACCTGCTTTTTCTAAATTCAATCTTTCCGAAATAGCTAATATTAAATTATCACAATTAGCACGGCGTACTTGAGAAAATTTCTTTTGTAAATATTCTGGTCGCCAATAACCGACAATTTCTAATAAAAAAGTTCTACCATCAGGATGTACCAGCCGAAAATCGGGAATCATCACACTTCCAGGAATAGGAATTAAATCAACTTCCCGTTCTAAAATCCAACCACTTTTTAAATTATCCCATTTATCAGCAAAAGATTGTTCTAACATACTATCATAAGGCTTACCTTGAGGATAGTGAGAGACTAAACCACATTCAGAATTGAGTGTAAACCTGCCAGTTTTCCATTCATTAGTATAAAAATCTCGTGTTTGTAAAGTTGCGGATAAACTCCATTTTGTCACATGAAGTAAAGCAGGAATTAATTTAGCGATCGCCAAACCATAACGGGTACTAGGACTAAACAAACTTGTCGGACCATCAATACTAATAGTAAAACCATGATCCGCATCACCTTCAATATAAGCCATTAATTGAAACAACTTCAAATAACGGAACAATAACTTATATTCTCCTGGTACATTGCGATGAGCATTTAACACCAAATGAGTAGCTTTATAAAACACACCTTGTACCTGAGACAAATTATAACGATGTAATAAATCTTCAGGTTTAGGAGCATCAAAAGAGGTTAAAATTTTATTTTCCGATAAATCAGCATAAAGACCTTCATGAACATGAACAGGTAAAACTTCCCGTTGTAATTCCCGACTTAAATCATCAGAAATTTTAGTTAAAATTACCTCTGTATTTTCCCGACTAGAAACAGATTTTGCAGCCAGAGAAAACACCCGTTCTCTTAACATAGCAGGTTCAAGAGGACTAACAACCTCAAAAGTGCAGAAACTACTTTTCAGAATATAAGCCAAACCGCGCTTCATTCGATAATCAGTAGTATCACCTTCAAAATCAGCCAATTGACGTTCAAGAACCCCTTGAGACTTCCTCACAGCATCCTGAAAAAACTGAATTAAATCACTAGCTAAACCCAAATGTTTATCATCAAGTTTCAGTCTCTTCGGGATAATTTCCTCCCCATTTTGACGATGAATCAATAACTCCGTTGTCAACATTTTTCTTATTAAGAGAATAATTAATTTCCAACTGTTCAGCCGCCCGCAAATCCCTTTGATTTTCTCTTTCCTTACCACCCCCATAAACAACCCTTAAATTACCCCTTCTATCCTTCTTCTTATCCTCTTTCTTCTCCTCCTGACTTTGCGTACTTTGCGTACTTTGCGGTTCATTCCCTCTTAAACCTCGTCTTCTAGCCGAAGTACCCTCCTCACTCGTATCCTCCGCCACAACTTCATATAAAATCGCCTGTTTATTTTCCATATTTCCCTTACGTAAAACCCGACCCAAACGCTGGATATATTCCCTTGCAGAACCAGTCCCAGAAAGAATAATTGCTATAGAAGCAGAAGGAACATCAACACCCTCATTTAAAACATGAGAAGCCACCAAAGTATTATAAATACCCTCCTTAAACTTAGTTAAAATTTCATGCCGTTCTTTCACAGGAGTTTGATGAGTAATAGCAGGAATTAACAACTCACCAGAAATACGGTAAACCGTAGCATTATCAGCCGTAAAAATCAACACTCTAGAGGGGTAATGTTCAGCTAATAAATCAGCAAGAATTCTTAACTTCCCATCAGTCCCCAGAGCGATTTCTTTAGCTTGACGATGTGCTAACATTGCTCTGCGTCCATTTTGCGATCGCGCACTCATTTGGACAAAAGTTTGCCAACCTTGCAAACTGCCCAAAGAAATGCGAGATTGCTTTAAAAAATCATTCCGAGTTTGAATTAACTGATTATATTTTTCTCTTTCAAGTTGAGATAATTTGACTTTTATCTGTATAACTTGATGTTCTGCTAAAGCCTTACCTGCCAAATCTTCAGCACGCTGCCGATAAACTTCTCTACCGATGAGAATATTTAAATCAGCGTGTTTGCCATCGGTGCGTTCTGGTGTAGCAGAAAGTCCTAAACGATAAGGTGCGATCGCATATTCCGCAATCACTCGATTAAAATCTGTGGGTAAATGATGACATTCATCAAAAATAATCAGCGCATATTTATTACCCAAACTTTCCGCATGAATAGCCGCACTATCATAAGTTGCCACTAAAATAGGTGTTCTATCCCGTGAACCACCACCCAACAAACCTAACTCCATATCAGGAAAAGCCGCTTTTAGGTGTGCATACCACTGGTGCATTAAATCCAAAGTTGGAACAACAATTAAAGTAGTGCGGGGTGTTGCTTCCATGGCCATTTGTGCCAAATAAGTCTTACCCGCTGCCGTGGGTAGCACCACCACACCCTGTCTACCTGCCAACTTCCAAGCCGCTAAAGCCTCATTTTGGTGGGGATAGGGAGTCATTTCTAAACTAGCGACTAACTCCAAAGCAGAAAATTCCTTAGCCTCATCAATAAAAAAAGTATCTTCTGCTTGCAGAGCTTCGACTAAACAACGGTATCTAATCGCGGGAATGCGGAATTTTTCAATTCTATCATCCCAGGTAGCAAAATCTATCCAAGCTTTGCAGCGTGGAGGAGGATGTAAAATTAACGTACCACGATCAAAAGTTAAAGTGGGGTTGCGACCCATGTTAGGTTTTCTCCCAACTCATTCATCTTTAATTACTCATAACCCAAAAAGTGCATGATTCCCAAAAGAAATTTTGGTATAAACCAACTAGAGGCGCTGTTAACTTCCGAAATATCGGACAGGTCTAATAGGGGTTGCTGAAAAAGTTATCTGTGAAGGACCAGTGACAGGTGACAGGTGCTACGCCACGGTGACAGTTTCAAGAGTTGGATAGGAACAATTTTTTCTTTAAGTAGGGCTTGCTGAATAAATTTAAATTTAATTAAGCATCCTTTATATTTGTATGTAGAAAATAGCATTTATTTATTAACGAAATATTCTGCTTATTTGATGAATTAGCCGAACTGCATGGAGTCAAAAAAATCAAAACTATTGGTGATGCTTACATGACAGTTGCTGGATTACCTAATCATCGCAGTGATCATACTATGTCCATAGCAAATATGGCTTTAGATATGCAACAGGCTGTAGCTAAGTTTAACGAAGAACAAAATCAATCATTTCGTATCCGTCTAGGAGCAAAATTTAATAACGGGACTTACGCAAAAGGGAACGAAAGTAGGGGTAATTCATGAATTACCCCTACGCAAGAATAAGGTTTTCAGTCACATCTTACGTAAGTCCTAAATCAATAATTTCTGTTGCTATCAGCACCGCTAACAATATAATTTAAATCAGAGAAAGTATACTATACTAGAAAAGGTTTGTTTGCATTGATTTTTACTACTTTAGGTAGATTCCTATTCCAGAAATGTAAGCTTTGTATTGTCCTGTTGCATAATAGGTCTGGAGCTATATTCCTGTCGCTCACAAATTTCATGACTGCAAGTAGCTTGCAGCACCAGAGGAGATGCTAAATTGAAAGGAAAAATTTCTCTTCTATCAAACTATTCTGTGTCCATTTTATGTGTTGGTATCGCCTTGGTATTAACATTCCTGTTAGAGCCATTTTTAGATCGCTCTATCTTTCTGATATTTTTTGCGGCTATAGCAGTGAGTAACTGGTATGGTGGCATTAAGCCTGGATTATTAGCTACTGTTTTGTCTGTCATAACTGTGAGCTACTTTTTTATCGATCCCCGATTTTCATTTTCTGTTGAGAGTCCAGACAGTATCATTAAGTTAAGATTGTTTACGCTAGTGACAATGTTGATCAGTTGGCTAAACTCAGAATTACGTACTTCTAAACAGAAATTAGAAATAAGTTTTAAACACCTAGCAGCGAGTGAAGCGAGATTTCGCAGGTTAAAAGATGCCAACATCATTGGAGTGATTATAACCGATATGCAAGGCGGTATTTTAGAAGCGAATGATGCCTTTTTAAACATGGTAGGTTATACACGAGAAGAACTACTAGCAGGAAGAATAAACTGCCGAAAAATGACACCTCCAGAATATCTGGAAAAAAGCGATCGCTCAATAGTGGAACTGAGAGACCAAGGAGTTTGTCAACCTTTTGAAAAACAATATATCCGCAAAGATGGTAGTCTGGTTAATGTTTTACTTGGTTTAGCTTTATTAGAAGATAATTCAGATCAAGTAATTGGTTTTGTTGTTGATGTGAGCGAGCGCAAAAAAGCAGAAGATTCCCTGAGAAAACAGGAAGAACAACTGCGCTTGATTACCGATTCTTTACCAGTACAGATTTCCTATGTAGATGCTCAACAGCGTTATCGTTTTAATAATAAAAGATATGAAGAATGGTTTGGTATACCTATTGCTGAAATTTATGGAAAACACATAAAAGAAATCTTAGGAGAGTCAGTTTATAAAAAAATTGTTCCTTATGTAAAAACAGTATTATCTGGAAATCAAGTCACTTATGAAACGAAACTCTTGCATCAAAATGGTACAATTCATGATACCAGCGTTACTTATATTCCCCAATTCAATCAGCAAGGAAAAGTAGAAGGATTTGTTGCCCTCATTAGAGATATTACAGAACAAAAGCAAGCTGAAAAGGCTCTCAAACAAAGCGAAGAAAAATTCCGCAAATTAACAGAAAAAGTGCGCGTCATTCCTTGGGAAGCAGATCCTAAAACTGGAAATTTTACATACATTGGTCTGCAAACAGAAGAAATACTCGGTTATTCATTAACTGATTGTTACAGTGATAATTTTTGGGAAGAACATATCCATCCTGAAGACAAAGAGTGGGCAGTTAAGTATTGCCTGATGAGTTCACAAACCGAGGAAAATTACGAATTTGAATATAGAATGTTAGCCGCAGATGGCAGAGTGGTTTGGTTATATGACATTGTGAATGTGGTGCGGAGTAAAGATGGACCAAAACAGATACATGGGTTTATGATTGATATTACAGAACGTAAGCAAGCAGAACAAGAACGAGAACAAATACTAGCGCGAGAAAAAGCAGCAATAACTGAAGCAGAAGCAGCTAACCGCATCAAAGATGAATTTTTAGCCACACTATCCCACGAACTCCGCACCCCCCTCAATGCCATGTTAGGATGGACACAGTTGCTCAGAAGCCGTAAATTTGATGAAGCTACCACTGCTAGAGCATTGGAAACAATTGATCGCAATAGTCGGTCTTTAGCTCAGTTAATTGAAGATGTATTAGATGTTTCTCGGATTATTCGTGGTAAACTGCGTCTAAATATGTCCCCAGTGGAAATCGTACCAGTAATAGAAGCAGCAATAGACACAGTGCGTCCTGCTGCGGATGCTAAACATATTTGCATTGAGTCGGAATTTGATCCAGCCGTGGGAGTAGTGATAGGTGATGCTAACCGCTTGCAACAAATAGTTTGGAATTTGCTTTCCAATGCTGTAAAATTTACACCCAAGGGGGGAAAAGTGGAGGTAAAAATACAGCGCATTAAGTCCCGTGTGCAGATTCAAGTCAGTGATAATGGTGCGGGAATTGCTACCGAATTTCTACCTCATGTATTTGAGCGTTTTTGTCAAGCTGATAGTTCAACTACGCGATCGCATGGTGGATTAGGATTAGGATTAGCTATAGTCCGGCATTTAGTAGAACTGCACGGAGGTACAGTTTTCGCTACCAGTCCAGGACTAGAACAAGGTGCAACTTTCATTGTCAATTTACCAATGAAAGCCGTGATTAATGAAGATGATACACCCAAATCACAACCATTTCTCACAAATAGCGAATCTGTGAATTACCAATTATCAATCTTGGAAAATGTGCGAGTTTTGGTAGTGGATGATGAAGCAGATACAAGGAATTTACTAACTACAATTTTAGGACAATATGGCGCTCAAGTGACTGCTGTTGCCTCTACTCAAGAAGCAACGACAGCTTTATCACAATTCCATCCAGATATATTAATTAGTGACATTGGAATGCCAGAAGAAGATGGCTATACATTAATTCGTAAAGTCAGAAGTCTTCCTAGTAATGAAGGAGGGAAAATTCCCGCAGTGGCATTAACAGCTTATGCTAGATCAGAAGACCGGACCCAAGCTTTATTAGCAGGTTTTCAATTACATATTCCTAAACCAGTGAATCCTGGAGAATTAGCAGCGGTGGTTGCTAATTTAGCGGGAAGAACAGGATAATTGATAATTGATAATTGGTAATTGATAATTGATAATGGGTAATTGGTTAAGTAAGTAGGGTTTGCTGAAAAAGTCTCTTCGTTAAGGCAGGGAATAGGGAATAGGGAATAGGGAATAGGCAAGAGTTTGGGTGATCTGTTAGTAACCAATTCTTTGAAATTTCACCCGGAAAATGCACGCTTTTAGGAGTATACCCCTGAAAAATCCTGCACTGATTTCCTGATTTTCCACCTGAA
>NZ_JAQMTI010000165.1:0-1320 GCF_028329225.1 Sphaerospermopsis kisseleviana CS-549
AGTCCCCAGTCCCCAGTCCCCAGTCCCCAGTCACCTTTTACCTTTTACCGATACTGTTTTTAAAGGCTGGACGTTCAGAAATTTTCTGAATATAGTTAACAACGGCTGGATATTCACTCAAATCAAGCTTGAGCATGATGGGAATATAAGCGAGTATAGATCCCACAGCCACATCGGCAATAGTGAATTCATCACCAAGTAAGAAAGGTTGCCGCGCAAAAATTTCATTCAGGGTAGTTAATAGGCGGGGCATTTCTCGCTCGCGGTTGGCTTCCACAAAAATTCCTGTAGCCAAGGTGGAATTACCAAATAATACCCATTGGGAAAATATGGCACGTTCCTCTAGGGAAATCGGATTTTTACCATATTTTTCCGCAATATACAGCAAAATTGCCCCTGATTCCCATAGTTTCAAATCACCATCCACAATTGCTGGAACTTTGCCTATTGGGTTAATTTCCAGGTATTCAGGTTGTCGATGTTCACCTGCTTTCATATCCAAAAGGATAAATTCGTAGGGAACTTGTAGTTCCTCTAAATACCACTGCACAATTGATGCACGGCTAAAAGCGCCACCGTAAAGTTTCAACATAATAACTGCTTAAAATCAAAGAACTTTGTGAGTGTGAGAATGTTGTTTAACGTTGTCGTCTTTAGTGACAACTCTAGCGGCATTTAGCACCCGTTTGCGTTCTGTAGAATAATTAAAATCGGTTTTGGTTGTTCCTGCGGGAATCAGGGTTTGGGCTGATTCACGACGCTTGTAGGTGCGAGCAGCTGAAAATGCCCGTTGTACAAATTCATCTGCAAACTGTGCTGAATCAGGAAATCCATCAGGCAATAACAGCTTATCACCATCCAAGATACTTCCCAAAGTAGTTGCACAGGCAAGTTTGTATGAGGTAGGAATGCCTTTTAATATTGCTTCTAATGCTGCTGAGGGAATAGGTTCTATAACTTCGATTTGGTGTACTTCTCCATCTTCTTTGTAAAAGCAGGTTGCCAAGCCGATCACAATGTAATCATCGGCTGTAAGGTCTAAAGCATCTGCATAAGAAATTGTTGTTGTCATAGGAAATTTACTCAAAATTAAATTGTACTGGGCATTGGACATTGGGCATTGGGTAACTTCCGATACAAAAAAGCTAACTAATGCTAACAAAAGTTGGCTTTTTCTTCCTGTTTCACCAGTTCGACTACGCTCACTGAACTCCTAGAAGTGTCGGCACTATCTAGTCCACAGGCTAACACGATCAATCTGACCGCTTCTTGTTTTAAATTAATCGCAGCGTTTAAATCTCTGTCAATCTCAAAGCCACA
>NZ_JAQMTI010000166.1:0-16678 GCF_028329225.1 Sphaerospermopsis kisseleviana CS-549
TAGCTGGTTCTGAATTATTCCAAGATTCCGAAAGTTTTCTCAACGAAATGAGCGATGCTAATTCTGTTTATGGTGGTGGTAACGATTATGTGAGCGATATGTCTACACTCACAAAATTAGCGGAAGCTTTTGTAAATACCTATGGTATTGGCCATATCGGTTATTTAGCTAAGTCTTACAGCGACAAGGGCTACTGGTAATTTTGTAGTTCCCCATAGTGCAATTTTTAATCACTGAGAACAAGTCTTTGAGGAGGAAATTATGGCTAGTATTAAACTCTCTGAATTGCAAGTAGCTGGTTCTGAATTATTCCAAGATTCCGAAAGTTTTCTCAACGAAATGAGCGATGCTAATTCTGTTTATGGTGGTGGTAACGATTATGTGAGCGATGCTTCTACTCTCACAAAATTAGCTGAAGCTTTTGTGAATACCTATGGTATTGGCCATATCGGTTATTTAGCTAAGTCCTACAGCGATGGCTACGGCTACGGCTACTAATAGTCTTTCTTGTAGTGAACGACTGAGCTAAATGGCTCTCCTGGGATCAATGGTAAAAGTAATTTATGTAATTAACATATATCTAATTAACATAAGTTGACTATTTTACCAATAAACCAGGAGAGCCAATAAAAAAATCAACAAAATCTAATTTTTACAGCATTAAATAAATGGCACGAATTATTATTGCTGACCTGCATCCTATTGATTCAGAAGTATTTATCAATGAAGTCAATAATCAGGAGTATCAAGCAGTATTTGGTGGTGTAGATGGTTCTAGTTATCAAATTCTAAATTTTGGTGTTAAGACTCTTGAATTTATGCTTGTAATTGCGGCTATTGATGCTATTTCATTTTTAACAACCTCGTTCATAAACAAAGATTATGAATTGACCGATAGAGACTTTTTATTAGAAAGTATGTACAATATTCAAGAATAAGTATGATTGTTAAATACGGAAGCAAAAATAAGGATTTTTCTGGAAAAATATCAAATATTATTGATTAAAATTTTTTCATTTTCAGTAAAGCTATGCCATTTCTTTTAAGTTCTCAAAACGTTTTTCCTTATCTCATTTCCCAAGGAATTTGTACTCAAGCAGAACAGTCATTGAGTAAAATTGAGTTAAAATCTGCCAAAAATTTTAATTTATTAGTTAGCTTGCCCGATGGTAGTCAATTGTTAGTAAAACAAGAACGTCTTAACCGAGAAGGTAGAACTCGTGGTGAGTTTTTAGATGAATGGCAAGTTCATAATTTTTTCCAAACCTTCCCAGAAGTTAGTCATCTACGCTCATCTTTATCAGAAGTAATTCATTTTGATGCTGAAAATTCCATCATTGTTTTTAATTATCTCAATAACTATCGGGATGTAGCAGAATTTTATGCTAAGGAGAATTTATTCCCAACTAAAATTGCTCGCTCAATAGGAGAAAATTTAGCTTCAATTCATCGTTTAACTTTAGACCGTCAAGAGTATCAGCAATTTTTCCAAAATTCTGAAGTGATCACACAGCCAACAAGTTCTCAGATAAATGGGGGAGTAAATAGAATTACACCAGAAGTATTTGGTCACGTTACATCTGATGGGTTGAAATTCTTTGCACTTTATCAACGTTACGATAATTTAGGAAAAGCGATCGCCAATTTGAAAGAGGCTTTTCATCCTTGTTGTTTAACTCACAATGACCTCAAACTTAACAATATTTTGCTTTCTTTAAATTGGGAAACAGCAGCAGAAAGAGAAATATCTTCAGAATTTTTCTTGCCTGATCAAGATGATCAAATTATTCGTTTAATTGACTGGGAACGTGGTTCTTGGGGAGATCCAGCCAATGATTTAGGATCAATAATTGCTAGTTATTTACAAATTTGGCTATATAGTATGGTAGCTAGTAGAACCATACCCATTGAAGAATCTTTGCGGTTAGCGGCAATTCCTTTACATCTAATACAGCCTTCTATAGCAGAATTAATGGCTACTTATTTAGCTAACTTTCCCGAAATTTTAGAGTGTAGTCCTGAGTTTTTACAACGAGTTGTACAATTTACCGGTTTTTCTTTAATTACATCTATTCAAGCTAAATTGCAACATGAAAGAACCTTTGGTAATTCGGGTATCTGCATTCTTCAAGTCGCCAAAAGCTTATTGTGTCGTCCTCAAGCATCTATGACCACAATTTTTGGCATGGAAGCCTCAGAATTGATACCTACCAATTTATCAATGACTGTCGCTTGATACGATTTTAGATTTTGGATTTTGGATTTTGTGCTGTTCCCTGTTCTCTACACCCTACACTAGAAACTATGCAACTATTAGATTCGGTACAGTCTCAACTTGCAGAACTGCCCCAGCAATTGCAGACATCACTAGAAGATATTGTCAATAACATTACAATTGAATCTCACCACTGTATCAAGCATCCAAAGTACAAATCTTTAGAATTGCCAGAGTCAGTGATCCCTCGCTTTGAGAAGTTACCACTGGAGATGCAGCAACAGCACTTAAAGTTACAATTGCGTAATTTTATATACAGTGCTTATTATAACGTTGCCACAAAACCTGACCAAAATCCTGATGACGAGGAAAGCAATAGTAAAGTAAACCAAAATCTTGAAAATAATAGTTTATTCGGAGTGGATTTAGAATTCTATGATCTTTTGCATACCAGGAACAAAAGTCAAGGCTACTGGAGTCATAGCTGGCAGATAGTCAGGGAAGAAACAGATGGCAGTTTGGCAGTGCATAAAAATGGGTTAACACTGCACGTTGATCCTAACTTGCATCTGTTACCAACAAAGCAAAAATTAACTGTTGGTAAGTTTGTATCTATTAAAATGCCGAAGAATTTGGTGCAGAAGGGATTTTATATGGCCGTAGCAAATGCAGGTTCCCAAAATAATCATGAGATTACGCGAATTTACTTTAACTTAACACCTGAAGGGGCAGCAGCCGTGATGGAAAGTTTAACAGAAGCACTAAATAATATCGACATTTCATTTTCGTTTAAAGCACTATATAATCCTGTCGATTATCGACGTTATGACTCAGCCGTGCTTTACTTTAACAAAGGCAAATATGAGCTAGTTCACCCAATATTACCAAGAATATATGAGGAAAATAAATCCTATTTTCAAGAGCAAGTACCTTTGTTTACTAAGTTATTAGCACCGGGGTTAGCTTGCGCTGAAGAACCAGAGCAAAAATTTGGTGAGCAGGAAAGTTTTGGTACTCATCGCTGTCAAATTATTGCTAATGGTTTAATAGCAGCTTGGCAGCAAGGTGATCATAGCCCAGAAGGTCGTATGACATCTATTATTCAGCAATTTTCTGCGATGAAAATTGACTTACAAAGTCCTTATCTTAATCCCCGTTCTCAGGATATTTACACTCCTTTGTTTTAGTTGCACTTAAGAGCATTTAGCATCTGTGCTAAATGCTAAGGATTTTAGCATCAGTACCGTTGATAAATTTGTTTGGCTTCTCATTTTAGAGGTAATGGTATGATTCAAGAAAATTTTGAGCAAAATCAACAATTAGATAAGATATTTAAAGACGCACAGTTTCAACAAATTATCAAAGCTATTATCCTTGGTAAATATGCCTGGGCTTGCGTTTTATTTCTCCACTTTGCTGGATGCGACCCTCTAGACTATATACCCCATGAAATTTATAGTCAATTAATCCAAGATAACTATATTTTTACTGGAGATAAGCAGCATTTAAAGCAGGATAAAAAATTAGAATTTTCTGGTTTAAAGGTAAATTGGGGTAAATTTACGAGCAGTAAACATAGCTCAAATTAAATTTTGGTTACTCATAAATATATCCCCGACTTCTTTGAGAGGTTGGGGATATTAACATGAACATTAAAGTTCAGTTAAGCCTATTTCTCGCAATGAATAAAAAGCTAGATACAAATCATAGGTTTTCAATTCTTTACTCATGGGTTGTTTTGTTATTTATAATTGCCTTAGCTGGCTTCGCTGAATATTTGTGGAGAAGATTTTTGTGGAGAAGATTGATAATTTTTATCTTCTTCTAAATTGGCTTTTATTTCTAATGTTTTCACTTGTTGTTTTAACCAATTTGTAAATAAATCACCTATGATTTTCACCCGCATCTGTTCATTTAATTGGGGTTTAATAATTTCCTCTACCATAATGATATGCGCTCCTTGAGATGTAATGATTGGTTTGAGAATTTGGGGGGGGTTGGCTGCAAAAATAGCGGCGGCTATTTCTGGTCTAAAATCACTGCGTTGGCGCATACCTTGATATCCTCCAGCACGACGAATTTCAGGAGTTTGAATATATTGACGAGCAATTTGGTGGAAACTGATTTCACCTTCTTGCAAAGCATAAAATATTTCTAAAGCTAAATCTTCATCATCTAATATCACTTCATAAGTTACTGCGGCGGTGTAGTCGAGTTGGTGAGCATAAAAAAATGGTTCAACTTTATCTGCAAATAAATGCTCGGCTAATTTTGCAGATACTAAGTTAGTATGGGCGATTTCTTCAAAGTTATCCAAAGAAAGATAATGTTTATTTAACCATGCCCAAGTGTCTTCTGCTTTAATCAGTTTGTTGGCTAATCGTAGGCTATCTGCTGCTTGTTGTAGTTCTTCTGTTGTGATAGTAATATCTTCTTTGATAGCAGTATCCGCAATTATTTTTCTAGTGGCGATCGCTTCTAGTACATTAGGAATTTGGCAAGATATTTTAACATGGTAAAGAATATCCTCAGAAGAAACGCTGATAAATTTTGACATCTTCTAATTCTCCATTATTAATAATTGAGGAGTCAGGAGTAGTTTTACTCTTGACTCCTGACTCCTACTATATTAAAGGTCTAAACCATTCTTTTGCAGCTTTTTGAACGGATCTAAAATAAAGTCAATAACGCGACGTTGACGCACAATAACTTCTGCGGTTGCGGTTTGACCTGGTGTTAAAGGAATACGTTTGTTACCAGCTTGAATATAAGGTTGTTCCAAGGCAATTTCTAACTCATAAGTTTCTAAGCGAGTGGGGCTATTTTCTGGAATTTTAGCATCAGGTGAAATCCAGGTAACACGCCCTTGCGTCACACCATATTCCTGGAAAGGATAAGCATCAAACTTGATTTTTACTGGCATTCCTACCTTCACAAAACCACTTTGTTGACTGGGCATTTGTGCTTTCAAAATTAAAGTAGCACCTTTGGGGGCAATTTGCGCCAGCATCTGTCCTGTTTGCACAACAGAACCGGGTTTTTTCACAGGTAATTCAAAAATTGTGCCATCAATAGGCGATCGCACTACTCGCTGTTGTAATTGCAATTCCAATGATTTAATCTGACTTTTGGTTTGAGTAATTTCTGATGTCACTGAAGTAATTTGTGTTTGTAAATCTTTCAGTTGTTCCTGATTTTTCAACAATGTTAATTTACCTGCTTGTACAACACTTTGATAGCTACTTTCCTGCTCTTGTAAACGCAGTTTTGCTTGTTCAATATCTGACTTAGCTTGAGTCATCATTGAGTTATATCGGCTTACATCTTCCTGAAGACGCAACTGAGATTGTTTAATATTAGCTTTAGCTTCTTCTGCCAACCTTTGACTTTCTTCTGCTGTTTTTTCTATTTCCACAAATCTAATTTGAGGAATTACACCTTGCTTTAAAAGTTGACGATATCGAGCAACTTCTAATAAATCTCGACTTAAACGACTTTTAGCTAAACGATGGGCAATTTGGGTAGAATTGATACTCTGTTTTGCTTGTTCAATTTGAGCGAGTCTTTCCCATTGTTGCAGATTATATGCACTTTGTTTAGCATCCAAGTTTTCTCTTGCTTGATTAACTTGAGCGAGTTTTTCTAATTGTTGGGACTGGTTTTGTTGTTCTTGGATATTTATCGCCAGTAATACTTGATTTTTGAGTAATTCTAATTGAGCTTGGCGATTAACTAAACCTTCTAATTTAGCTTGGGTTTGTTGCAGTTCTGTTCGCAAAACTTCAGAATCTATTTCTACTAAAACCTGTCCAGCTTGAACTGTTGCACCTTCTTGAACATTGACAGCAATAACACTACCAGTAACTGCACTATCTAATGTTTGGGTTGCACCTTTGGGTTCTATTCTACCACTAGCATTTCCAGTTTCATCAACTTGAGAAAACATTGTCCAAGGTAAGGCTACTGCTGTAAAACTAACTAGTAAATAGAGCATTGAGCGTGTCCAGGCTTTAGGTAAAGCATCTAATAATTCTTCCGTACCATAAAACCAATCTTTTTCTGTAGTTGCTGTCTGTTTTTCCTGTTGAATATCAGCAGAATGAGTTTGTCCTGATATAAAAACGGCTGAGGATGAATTGTAAGTTGATTGTGGCATATTTTAATTATTTGTCAATTTGTAAGGTAGAAAATGATTTTTTCAAGTAAGAAGTCAGGAGTCGTAGGGGCGACGCATTCGGAAAATAACCTGTGATAAAAATTGATAATTGTTAGCCCGAATGCTGATGCTTCCAGCACGCTTCGCGAACGCCCTTACAGGAGTCAGAAGTTAGAATATTTGTTTGTAGCAGGAATCCACAGGAGAAAGTTTTTTCATCAACAACCAATGACTCGAAAACTTTCATTTATACTGAACCCTGAATCCTTACTTTTTTCAAGCCAATTTATATGAAAAAGCCCTTTGATTTTTAAATAAATTCAGTTGAAAATCCAACATACATATTAGAGACGTTGTATGCAACGTCTCTTGATTTATATTGAAGATTAAGGTGATTGGTGATTGGTGATTAGTGATTAGTGACTGGGACGAAAATCAATAATTACCTGTTCCCTATTCCCTATTCCCTATTCCCTTCTTACTGTCACCTGTCACCTATTTACTGACTTAACCTGTAGCGGCTAGTTGTTGTTGATTGAGATAATAATAATGTCCTTTTTTAGCAATCAATTCTTCGTGAGTACCGCTTTCCACTAAAACACCGCGATCTAAAACTAAAATCAGGTCAGCATTACGCACAGTAGAAAGACGATGGGCAATAATTAAACTTGTGCGTCCTTTAAGGATTTTTTTGAGATTGTTCTGAATAATTCTCTCAGATTCAGCATCAAGATGACTGGTAGCTTCATCTAATATTAAAAGGCGCGGATTTCCTAATAATGCACGTGCTATGGCTAGGCGTTGGCGTTGTCCTCCTGATAACATTCCTCCACCTTCTCCAATTTGGGTTTCATAACCCATTGGCATCCGTTTAATAAACTCATCTGCACCTGCCAATTGTGCTGCTTCAATAATTTCTTCTAGACTGGCTTCGGGGTGAGCTATGCTGATATTTTCCCGAATTGTACCACCAAATAAAAATGTTTCTTGGTCAACAACTCCTATTTGCGATCGCAAGGATTTTAAGGCAATACTAGTCACATCTTGATTGTCAATTAATACTCTACCATCTGTCGGCAGATATAACCCTAAAATCAATTTAGAAAGTGTGGTTTTTCCTGAGCCACTGCGCCCAACTACGGCTACAGTTTGTTTAGGTTGAATTTCAAAACTTAAATTTTCTAGAATGTTAACCTCGCTGTCTGAATGATAGCGAAATGTCACATTATCAAAACAAATTCTTCCATGTAATCTTGGTAAATTTTGCCGGGGTTGTATTGCTAAATCTTCTTCTACTTCGGCTTCTAAGACATCATTAATCCGCTCGGTAGAAACAATCACTTCTTGTAATTGATTCCATAATACAATTAACCTTTGAAAAGGTTGAATAATGTTGCCCAATAACATATTAAAAGCCACTAATTGACCAATAGTTAATTGATTTTGAATCACTAACCATGCTCCAAACCACAATAAACCAGTGGTAGCTAGGGATTGAATGGTAGAACTAATTATTTGCAATTGGTTGCCGATTACCTGAACGCTAAAATTTTTCTTAGTCAAGTTATTTAGCAATTCTTCCCAATGCCAACGCACTGTTTGTTCAATAGCCATTGATCGAATAGAAGAAATGCCAGATAAACTTTGAATTAAGTAACTATTTTCTTTAGTTACCGCACCAAAGACTTCACGGCTCATGCGTCTTAAAAAAGGCGTAGCAAAAAAAGCTAAACAGACAAAAGGTGGAACTATTGCTAATACTAACAAAGCCAAAGGTGGACTATACCAAAACATCAAACCCATATAGATAAACACGGTCAGCAAATCTAAAATAATAGATAATGCTTCACCAGTAAGAAACCGTTGAATTTTTTGATTTTCTTGGACGCGAGAAACAATATCACCAACATAACGCGACTCAAAAAATGACAAAGGTAAACGAAATGTATGTTTAATAAATCCCACCAACAACGCTACACTAATTTTATTAGCTGTGTGGTCTAATAAATATTGTCTGAGTCCATTGATGATAACACGAAATAAGCCAAAAATTAGCAAACCAAACCCAACAGTATTTAAAGTAATGGTGCTACCTTGAACAATGACTCTATCTAATAATAGTTGAGTAAATAAAGGTGTCACCAGTCCAAAAACTTGAATTAATACCGAAGCTACAAATACTTCTAGTAATACCTGAAAGTGAGGTTTAACTAAATCAAATAACTGCCAAAATGGTGTATTCGTTTCTGGGGTGTCTTTGAGTGATTTTGTCGGTTGTAATAACAACGCATAACCAGTCCAACCGGCTTTAAATTCCCCGATAGTGAGGGTGCGTTGACCAATAGCAGGATCAGCAACAATTACCTGTTTTTTGGTGATTTCATAGACAACGATGTAATGTTTACCTTCCCAGTGGGCGATCGCTGGTAATGGTTGTTGTGCTAATTTATCTAAACTAGCTTTTACTGGACGAGTAGCAAAACCAATACTTTCAGCCGCAGTAGTTAAACTCCGCATAGATGCACCAGCACGGTTAACATTAGCAAGTTCCCGCAAGCGATTTATACTGAAATTTTTACCCCAATAACGGCTAATCATCACTAAGCAAGCTGCACCACAATCAGAAGCACTTTGTTGTTCAAAATATGGGTAGCGTTTGCTAATTTTGCGCCACCAATTACTGGCGGTGACAGTAGGACTAGGAAAGTATTTTTGGCGTTGTTTGGGGTGTTGTTTCGGTTGTGGTTGAGGTTGGTTTCTCGGTTGGGGAAATTGAATGACATTGGGATTTTTGGGTTTAACTTCGCGCTTGATCGGTTCGGTAATTGGTATATTTTCTGCTGCAATTAATGTACTAAGTTGCGGCCAATGTTGTATTGCTTGTTGCCAATCAGCTTGACGTAAAATGTAAGCTATTGTTGGTTCTGTTGCTTGCCAATTTTCCTGTGGGGGATTTGCCAAAATATTACCAGGTGTTAATTTTGTACCTTGAGCATTTTGTAATTCTCCCTGCCTTACTAACAACAGTTTAGCATCTTTAATGATTTGGGAATTGACAGTACCAATGTCTAAATTTTGTTTGGTAAATAAGGACAATGCTGTTAACATTTCCTCTACTGATTCATGGCGGGGAATAGCAGAGTTTTGGCACAATAACAGCAGTGTATCCCAAAGTTCTGCCTTCAGGAATAGGCGCTCCCATACTGTCGAAATCTTATTAATTACCTCCTGGGGAAGATAACCTATTTTTAAATTCATAGAAGCTCTAGCTACATAATTGCTAAACTTCTGTTCGGGAAAAAGTGTCAACTCTCCAAATGATGAACCAGATGTTAAAGTCGTAATTAAATTATTTTCACCATCTAATAGTCTGACTTTACCAGCCAAAACTAAATAAATTCCTGGTGCTGCGGTGGCTGATTGCCAAAATTGCTTGGCTATTGGTGGTTCAATAATTTCTAAGGCTTGAATACAATTTTCTAAGTCTTTTTTAGACAGAGAATCACCCAAAATTTGGGTAATTTGTGCGGCTAATTGTTCCTGAGAAAAAGTTGATGTCATTTTCTTACCTCCCAAGTTTAGTTATTGGTCTGAATTAAATTAAATGACCAATTGAAACTAGGTTCAGAGTTAGATTGCAAATCGCAAATGGTGATATTAGCATCCTGATTTGACAGATTTTTTTGTTGTTGGGAACTTTTGAATTTGGTAGAAAGTCCCATTTGTTTAAGCAAGCGATTAATGTGGCGATCGCTAATTTCAATTCCTAATTCATTGGCTAAATGTTTACTCAACCATTGAGCAGTCCAAGATCCAAAAGCATAGCCATATTCACGGGGACTATGAGTTACCAATTCTTTCAATCTTTCAATATATTGATTATTAACTGTTTTCGGTCTACCTATCCTTCTTTCATTCCATTTATGAGCCATTCCCGCCTCAGCAATACCGATCCAATATCTTGCCATCTCCTGAGAACAACCAATAATTTCACAGATATGAGATTGAGATTTACCCATATCTGCTAACAAGATAATTTCAATTCGTCTGCGATATTCTGGTTGTAAATCAGTTTGCAAGTTTTTTAACAATGTTCTCCTTTGAAAAGGTGTTAAAAACTTGCTATCGTGTGCATCGTAAAGATCCAAAACTTGATTTTGATGAGAAGAGAATGACATAATTCTTACCAGTTGCCGAATACTGTAAAATTTGGGCTAATTCACCTGTTACATCTGTTGCTAAAATCCAGATGTAAAATTCATAAATCACTTCTAACTAACTAAATATTTATGATATTTATGACGTGCTATGCAGCTAAAGCTGGCTGAAAAAATATACAGTAAAACACCTTTAAATCTTTATAATTGATTAATTCATAATTAGTTTTGAATAGAGATTTAGATCCCAAGCAAAACCTGGCTGCTTAGAGAATTGTTAAATTATCAGCAGTCTTTTAATTATGAATTATGAATTAGTAATTACTAATTGTTTTTAATCCTGCAATGCAGGTTCATCCAGCACCTTGCAAAGATTTAAGTTAGTTAGGTTGTGATTACCCAATCAGATTAAATGTGTTCCACAAATTGCAGCCTACAAATCATTTTGTTGGGGACAGGAAGCTGTTTATTTTTTAACACTAGCTTAACACTATAATTTTCTCATCAGCAGATTTTCATAAATCTGAAATTGTTTCTCAGCCAAGTTATCAGCCAAGTTAAAAGACAAGTTAAAAGACAATGCCAAATTTCTTCATGCTTTGTCTTGAAATACTATTAGTCATGGCATAATTTTCCTACATATTCACGAAAGTTTTATGAAAGTTTATACAACGGCAGATAGTCTTTCTTGAATCTTTATACTAATCTTACATCAAATTTATATTTTTTGACGCAATACTTTAGTTTGATGAAATGCACCTTGATCTAAAATATTTAAATTCTTCATTTAAATTCTTCAATTTTGCAAAAATATAAAAAATAAATATGTTTTCCTAAAAAATAGATAAACCTCTACCTATTGAAGTAAACATATATTCTATTACCATCGGAAATATACCAAATTTTTATCTATCTGTAGTATGAGAATTTTCAATTAGATTTGTAACCTGTTAGTCATAAGTCAACTGATTTAATAAATCTAACCTGCGATAAATAATGAAACAAAAAATATAGTGTACTAAGTAGGAAGTAAGGGTTTAGCAATGCTAAACCCTTACCTGAATGTAATACCTAGATCCCCGACTTCTTCAAGAAGCAGGGGATCTATCCACTTTTGATTTTACGTTTAATTATGTTAACCTACTGATATAGCGTTTCCCAGTCTAATGAAGTACACACCAATTTATTCACTGTTCCCTAAAACACAAAAACTTTGTACCTCACTAGCATGGGAATAGCTATAAAAAAAAGAAGCTGTATAATTTACCAGCTTCCATGATCGGTTAATAAATTGCCAATTGATGCAGTAGAGATAATCCTGTTTGGGAGAAATAGGATTACCATAAATGAAGCAGAAGTGTGATAAATCAAGGTGCTACACTCAAGGTACTATCAGCCATAAGGAAGATTTCACCGTAACTTTTCAATTTCCCATTTTACTGTCAGTGCTAAAGATGATCGTAAAAAACTAACATCTAAAATAGCCGTAGAATTTTGCTAACAATCTCAAATTTCGGGTTAGCCATTACCCAAATTTGTAATTGTTTAAACTGTCGGGAAAAAAGAACCACCAATAGTTACGCTTCATCTGTCTTGGTGTAAAAGGTAAACATTTGGTTGTTAGGAAAAAGCCTAACGGTAGGCTATTTCCACAGCTATTTATGTTGTTATTTATAATTTATAGGATTTTACGGATGTATATTTGCCATTCTGGCAGAATCTTACACTGGCTTTGGTAATAGGTAATGGGTAATTGGTAATGGGTAATGGGTAATTGATAATTGATAATTGATAATATATCCCCGAATTGTTGAAGAAGTCGGGGATCTGGGTATGACGTTTTTTAAGGTTGAGTTACTGAGAAAATCCTGTACATCCTGATTCAGAAATCAAACTTCTGCGTAATGTTCCTGTTCTCGTTCTACAAAACTCTGAACACGATTGCGATAGCTTCTCAAACTATCATCTACCCAATCGCGATCGCTGCTGTTAACAAATAAATGTACCAAAGGTTCACTAGCATCGGGTAAAACCAACACCCAACTATCATCATAAGGTTGACAAATTTTCACCCCATCAATTAATTCCAAATTTTGCGCGGGGTGAGTTTCCACCAAATAACGCATCAACGCTCCCTTAGCAGTCCAAGGACAACGAACGGTAGAATTTTTGTGAATAACGCGGGGTAATTCAGCACGGACAGCAGCAAGCGATCGCTCTTGAATTGTCAGCATTTCAATCAACTTCGCAATGCAAAACATGGAATCAAAACCCGGATGTAAATGCGGGAAAATAAAACCAGTTTCTCCACTTCCCCCTAAAACCACATGGGGATTTTTTTGACAAGCTTCCATCAACGCTGTCGGGTTAGCCTTAGTTCTAATTACCCTCCCATCATGACGACGTGCTACCTGTTCCACCGCACTAGAAGCATGAACCGGTACAACTACTGAACCTCTAGGATTAGATGTTAAAATCATTTCCACCATCAACGCCGTCAACATTTCTCCCCGCACGGGATAACCAGACTCATCCACTAAAATCAACTGTTCCCCATTTGCTGATACCTGTACCCCAAAATTAGCCTTGAGTGCTTCCACCACATGACCTAACTGAGTTAACAAACCTTCCCTCGTAGTAGTCGTCATCGCGGTTTTATTCACACTGGCATTCAAAACCACCGCATCAGCACCAAACTTATCTAACATCTGCGGTAACACAGCCCCTGAAACCGCATAAACATAGTCAATTACAACCTTTGCCCGACTATTACGCAAAGTTTCCACATTCAAAAGCTTTTCAAAAGCAGTGCAATAACGTTCAATCACCTGACTAGGATATACCACATCACCTATTTCGTGACTTTGCGCCCTCCGCATATCTTCTTTAAAATACGCCCCCTCAATTTTCTTTTCCTGGGCTTTGGTAATATTAATCCCCTTGCTATCCATGAATTCAATCAGGATATAATCAGGACGATCCGGGTGTACCCGCACATGAATACCACCCGCTACCCCAATTTTGGGAATCACGGTTCTAGTAATAGGAATAGCTGTCGAATCAAGATTTTGCACATCTACACCTACCGACATCAACCCAGCAATGAGAGAACGAGTTACCATTCGTGACACATTCCGCTGATCACGGGAAACACTCACCTGAGAACCGGGTTTTAAAGTCGAACCATAGGCAGCACCCAATTTGACAGCAAATTCCGGGCTAATATCAATATTAGCTAAACCTTGTACCCCCCGTTGACCAAATAAATTTCTTTGGGCAGTGTTACCCCAAATCAAATTAATGTTTAAAACAGCACCTGATTCAATTTTCTTACTTGGCCAAACTCGCACCCCAGGGCTGATTTGTGCTTCTTCTCCCACCGTAGAAAGCGAACCCACTACAGCAGCTTCTAATACATGAGCGCGGCGATCAACACGAGTCCCACGGGAGATTATACAAGCTGATAATTGGGCTTCATCGCCTATTATTGCGCCATTCCAAACTATAGGACGTTTTAAATTTGCATCTGCCCCAATAGTTACATTATCACCAATAATCGTCCCATCTTCAATTTGTACCCTTGCCCCAATGCGACAATTATCACCAATTATGGCAGGACTTTCAATTCTCGCACTGGGATCAATATAAGTATTTTGACCTATCCACACCCCAGAAGAAACTTCTTGATATGCAAACTCTAGTTTTACCTTCTTAGCTAAAGCATCATATTGCGCTTCCCGATAAGCATCTAAATGACCCACATCACACCAGTAACCTTGGGCAATATAGCCATAAATTGGTTCATTTTTCGCCAATAGTAAAGGAAATAAATCTTTAGAAAAATCGGATTCTGTATGTTCTGGCAAATATTCCAAAACTTCTGGTTCTAAAATATATGTTCCTGTATTCACAGTATCAGAAAAAATTTCACTAGTGGAAGGTTTTTCTAAGAATCGGTTGATACGTCCTTCTTCATCTGTAATTACTACCCCAAATTCAATCGGGTTAGGAACACGGGTTAAAATTAAAGTAGCTTTAGATTGTTTTTGTTTGTGAAATTCAATAGCTGCCGTCAGGTCAAAATCTGTGATACTATCACCACTAATCACTAAAAAAGTTTCATCCAAAAGTTCAGCAATATTTTTAACACAACCTGCTGTTCCTAAAGGTTGGTCTTCTTCGATAGAGTATGTCATTTGTACGCCAAAATCGCTACCATCTTGGAAGTAATCTCGCAGGACATCGGGTAAATAGTGTAACGTAGCAATTATTTCTGTAATGTTATGCCGTTTGAGAAGATTGATAATATGTTCTGCAATGGGTCGGTTTAATATCGGCACCATTGGTTTTGGTAGATCACAGGTTAAAGGACGTAATCTTGTCCCTGAACCACCTGCCATTAGCACTGCACGCATAAATCCTCCTAATTACAGCCTTGGCTGCATCGAGATTCGTTATAAAAATTGGTTCTTCTTTATTTAGTCTCCTATGAATATTGATCTTTGAGGAACTTCCACAAGAAACATTTGATAAAAATTAAGTAAATCGACGCTTAAAATTATGTAAATAGTATTATTACAGCCCCGTATTTACATTACCCTTATTATATTTAACATAGCTGTAAATTTTCCCTACATCTTCCTATAAACTGCTGCTAATTCAGAACAATCAACTAACAACCAAACCTAAGTGTTCTGGATTTATTAGTAGCAATGGACATAATATACAAAAGTAATATAAATTTACATATACTTCTATATTTTTATTAACAATCTCTAGGACTTACGCCAGGATCAACCAAATATGAGGTATGGATTTCAGGCTTTTTAACGTGATTTTTTAATGATTTTTGGGCGATAGCGAAGCGCTGCTGCAAGCAGTTCGCTATTAATCGGAAGTTAATCGACAAAAGCCTGAAACGACGGATTCTCTTTCATACACATCATGGTGAATTTATACAGTGCGTAAGTCCTAATCTCTATAAATACCCCCATATTGGCATTGACTACCAAGCCGCATTCTGCAATACTATAGTAATATCAACACATTGCAAAGTTAAGAGTCAAGTTTTACCTGCACCAACAGCGAAAAGCTTTGAAAAACTGTATTTTGGTAAGCAACTCTCTGCAATGTTTGTGACTTGTAATGCACAATTTTCTGCATTTACCATAGGAGTAGATTGTAATGGAATTAATTATTGTTGGGTTAACTGTGACTTATGTATTGGGCGCAGTGAAATTCTGGTCTGGTTTTAATAAGACTCATTTTACACAAACATTACTGAATCGTATTGGATTTAGTTTATTATGGCCAGTTTTGTTTATTGCTAATTCGTCCTATCGTCGCAATTTTAAAAGAGCATTGAGAGATTAATTCATAATTCGTAAACAAGGGAATAGGTGACAGGTGATACAATTATGGATTTTGGATTTTGGATTTTGGATTTTGGATTGTTTTTGTTAACTCCAATCTAAAATCTAAAATCTAAAATCTAAAATCATTCTGACTTCTGACTCCTCCTGCAATTATGAATTATGAATTATGAATTATGAATTATGAATTAAAAAGCTTGAATCCACTCTTTAATAGAATACTCTGTCCAGATGCCATTTTGCCAATAAGGATCAGCTTCCACTAACTGACGCACGGTGTTTTCGTCTTCCGCTTCATAAATTCCAAAAACTTTGGTGACATCTTTAGTCGGACCCAGGGTAATTAAAATTCCTGCTTCTTTTTGTTTTGCTAGTCCTTCTAAGTGTGCTTGACGGTGGGGTTCTCGTTTGGTTAGTACGTCTTCGCAGTAGCTTCCCCACATTACGTATTTTGGCATGGTATTGTTATTTTTATAATTGGTGAAATATTTATTTTAGATGTATTGGGAATTGTAGTCAATTATGATGAGGGGATATTTGGTATAATTTATATGATTAGTCTCTCCTAGATAACGAGCAAATATAGGTTAAAAATTTTATGATACCGATGATTCCGATACAAAAAAGCTAACTAATGCTAACAAAAGTTGGCTTTTTCTTCCTGTTTCACCCTAGCAGTGTCGGCACTATCTAGTCCACAGGCTAACACGATCAATCTGACCGCTTCTTGTTTTAAATTAATCGCAGCGTTTAAATCTCTGTCAATCTCAAAGCCACA
>NZ_JAQMTI010000167.1:0-11333 GCF_028329225.1 Sphaerospermopsis kisseleviana CS-549
AACGTAGTCTGCGACAAAAAATGAAACGCACTGCTATGGATAACGATTACATGATTCAAGTTCTCAGTTCTTGTTTCATTGACTCTACATTAGATTCCGAAAAGCCCTTATGTCAAGCCTGATTGAGATGCTCTTACCCTGCATACTGTTTTTGTAGTAATTCTGTTAAATCTGAAGATAAATCCCCTTTAAGTAAGGACATTGCTACCTGTGCTTGTTCATCTGGTGGTAACTGTTTTACAACTGCAATCAGTTGTTCTAGGGTAATAGGAATAGATATCATTGCATCTTGAAATATTGTTTACTTAATTAAATTATAAAGCTATTTAAAACCATTTTGTTGCCAATCCTGTAAAAAATCCTTAAAAAGAAATCATCCTGTAAGTCCTCAAATCCTGGACATCCTGATTCAGACAATTTCAATTTCCTATGTCAGCAATAACAAGATAGGGGTTTGGCATTGCTAAACCCCTACATATTGTACCTACTGACTCGCTTTTTCTGTTAACTTAGTCAACACATCATTAGACCTTTCCACAAAAGACTTCATGCCCTCAGCGTCAAAGCCTTTTTGTGACATCAATGCTAAATCATAAACGTGCTGACAAATCATTTTTGTTAACTGCGATGTGGGTGATTCTCCATCACCTTGAATAATACTTCCTTGGTTCAAGGTTAACAAGTTTTGAATCAAAGGATGGGCGGTATTTACTAACAAAATATGATCTTCAGGAAATTCTGCATTTTGCTGTTGCATCATGGCGTTCATATCTCGCAAACGACGCAAAATTTCTGGTAACAATACCATTGCTGGTGGTGTTCCTTGGGGATTATCTGATTTTAACGCCTCGGTACGAATATTAACTTTTGGTTTGTTGAGTGATTTTTCAAATAATTCTTTGATAATTTCACTCTTGGTTTTGTTGGTTGTGGGGTCTACAATTTCCCCTGATTTATCATCTAATAATGTGTTATCAATGTCAGAGTCTACCCGTGTAAATTTAACGTCCTGATATTCTCTTTCTAGGAAGTTAATAAAGTGGGTATCAATGAAGGAGTCCATAAATAGAACTTCTAAACCTTGGTTTTTGTGAAGTTCTACATAAGTCGCTTGACTCGCTTCATCGGTGCAGTAGAAAACTTTATTTTCGTGGCGTTCTTTGTTGCGTTCTAAATATTCTTTGAGGGTGGTATAAGGTAAGCTGGTGGTGTTTCCTGGGGTGACATCTTGCCAAACATCACTCTCAGAAGATTGTACTTCTACTGCGGGTGTTTCTGTTTTTTCTGCTTCTAATTTGGCAGTGGTGCGGAAAACGATGATGTCTTCAACTTGTTTCTTAAATTTCTCATCGTTGAGAACACCAAATTTAACGAATGTGCCTAAATCTTTCCAGGCGTTGATATATTTTTCTTTGTCGGTGCGATATAATTCTTTCAAGCTATCGCCGACTTTTTTAGCGATGTAATCACCGATTTTTTTAACTGTGCGATCGCCTTGTAATGCACTCCGGGAAACGTTCAAAGGAATATCTGTACTATCAATTACCCCCCGCATAGGTAGTAAAAATTGAGGAATAATTTCATCACAGTTATCACTTACAAAAACCTGATTACAGAATAACTTTGTTTGTCCTTTAGTGACATCCACATCAGGGCGCATTTTCGGGAAATACAAAATCCCGTTCACAATAAAAGGATAATCTGTATTTAGATGCACCCATAACAAAGGTTCTTCTTGGAAAGGATAAAGATAGCGGTAAAATTCTAAATAATCTTCTTTAGTTAAACTGCTAGAAGATTCGCGCCAAGCTGCTTTTTGTTTATTCAAAACTTCCCCATCTAATTTGATGGGAACTGGCATAAAATCACAATAGGTTTTAACTAAATTCTTAATTCTCGCAGGTTCTAAATATTCTTCCTCATCAGGCATTAATGTTAAAGTAATGGTAGTACCGCGAGTAGTGCGGGAAGATTCATCCAAGGTAAACTCTGGTGAACCATCACAACTCCAGTGAACCGCTTGAGAACCTTCTTTGTAGGAAAGGGTATCAATTTCTACTTTTTTCGCCACCATGAAGGAGGAGTAGAAACCTAAACCAAAATGTCCGATAATTGGTTGATCGGCTTTTCCTTCATATTTGTGAATAAATTCTTCTGCACTGGAGAAAGCAACTTGGTTAATGTATTTCTTGACTTCCTCTGCGGTCATGCCGATACCATTATCGGAAATGGAGAGAGTTTTGTTATCTTTATCTATGGCAATTGTAATTTCGGGTTCACCTGTGTCTCCATTATACTCACCAGCACGAGAGACCATTTTCAGCTTTTGGATCGCGTCCACAGCGTTGGATACCAGTTCCCGCAAGAAAATTTGATGATCTGAATAGAGAGATTTTTTGATAATGGGGAAAATATTCTCAGTATGTATACTGATAGTGCCTTGTTCTAGCATAGTTATCTGTCTGTTTTACTGGCAGAGATCATTCTGAGGATCAATTTTCGGCTATGTATGTCTTTTTTGAGGTAAGGAATACCTCTAAATTATGATTCGGATTACACTACCATGTTAGGGGGATTGGTGACTAGGGACTCGTGACTGGTGACTGGGTACTGGGAAGAGAATTTGAGGTAAACAATTGTAACAGTATTAGTGGATGATTTTAAGTAATTATGATGAAATGGGTATATTCGACTATTTTTATAATCAATTTGAGCAATTCAATTCAGGAGGTTTGAGTTATGGAAGAATTACTAGAACTTCAACAATTACTGATAAATGGCAATATTCCTGGTGCATTGCTACTAGTTGAAGAGATGACGGAAATGAGTAAAGATGATAAGCTGAATAAAATTTTTAGTTTTGGTAAAATTATTCTTCTGCATCTAATTAAACAAGCTGCGGAAAAACGTACCACTAGATCATGGAATTTGTCTCTTGCTAATGCAGTGAAAGAAATTCAACGCACAAACAAGCGTCGTAAATCAGGAGGAGTGTACTTTACCAGTGAAGAATTGCGAGAAACTTTAGAAGATGCTTATGAATTATCATTGAATGGTGCAGCAAAAGAAGCATTTGAAGGTAAATATGAAACTGAAGAATTAGCAGTAATGGTAGATAAGGAAATGATATTACAACAAGCTATTGATTTAATTTTAGAAAATGCCAAGTAAACAAAATAGAAAGTAAGGGTTTAGCAATGCTAAACTCTTTTATTTATAAAGTATTTGAACATTTTTTAAGTGTAATTATCCTATGAATTTTAACAACATTGACAAACAAATAAATATCACACAAGATGGAAAAGATAATACGATAATTATTACCATTCCTTCCCAACCCACACAACTACAAGCAAACCCCTTCACACCACCCCAACCCCGTGAAGGTGGACTGTTTGGAGGTGAAGAGGAATTAAACTGTATGCAGTCATAACACGATATCCTATCATCCTGGACATCCTGATTCAGACAATTAGATGCTTTGCCAAATTAAGAGGGAGATTCAAAATTCACATCTTCATAAACATCATTTATAGAACATTGAAAATCTACACTTGCTAAATGTAAATTTTCCTCCTTTCCATAACTATACAATACCCATTGTCCTTCTGAATTACGACGAAAAACATCTACATTGATTTTATTTTGACTGACTAACACATATTCTTGGAGTGTGGTTAAATTACGATAGTCAGCAAACTTATCACCTCTATCAAAAGCTTCTGTAGTAGGAGATAAAACTTCGATAATTAGACAGGGATAACGTAAAAAGTTATTAAAGGCTTTATCTCTTGAATCACAACTAACAATTACATCAGGATAATAATAAATATCCATTTTTTCAATATGTGCTTTCGTGTCGGAAATATAAGCTTGACAACCTTTTCCGCGCAGATGATTTCTTAACATAGCAAACACATTGCCACTAATAACTACATGAGTATTACTAGCACCAGCCATTGCATAAACTTGTCCCTGTCTGTATTCATGTTTGATAGAACTGGTTTCTTCTAATTCTAAATATTCTTCAGAGGAAATATAGTTATAACTAGGATTTGCAATCATCGAAAATCACCTCAATAAATATATCAGGTAATGCAACATAATCTTGTGGGGTTAATTATCCTATCCACTCCCACAAGATATATAAACCTACACATCAGAAGATGCTTCTACTAATTTCACATTCTTTTTCCCCACTGATACTTTAACTGCTTGTTTTTTAGAGAATGTCAGTCCGTTTTCACCTTTATCTATAAAAATTGTATCCCCAGAAATAAAGGTATTTTCTAACAATTTGGTAGCCAGGGGGTTTTCAACTTCACGCTGAATTGACCGTTTTAGCGGACGTGCGCCATAAACTGGATCATATCCAGCTTCAACTAAATAATCACAAGCAGCTTGGGATATTTCAAAGGAGATTTTTTGTTCTTTGAGTAGTTTTTCCACCCGTTTTAGTTGAATACGGATGATATGGCGCATTTCTGAACGACTGAGGGTATGGAACAGGATTAAGTCATCAACGCGGTTAAGAAATTCGGGGCGGAAGTGCGATCGCAAACCTTCCATCACTTTATTTCGCATCATATCATACTTTGAATCATCACCAGAAACATCAAGAATATGTTCGCTGCCGATGTTGCTAGTCATTACTATAACTGTGTTTCGGAAATCTACGCCCCTTCCTTGAGAATCCGTAACTCTACCGTCATCTAACACTTGCAGCAGAATATTAAATACATCGGGATGGGCTTTTTCCACTTCATCTAGTAACACCACAGAATAGGGATGACGACGGATAGCTTCGGAAAGTTGACCACCTTCTTCATAACCGATATATCCGGGAGGCGCACCCACTAACCGAGAAACTGAGTGTTTTTCCATGTACTCGGACATATCTAAACGCACTAAAGCATCATCAGAATCAAAGAGAAATTGAGCTAAGGCGCGGGCGAGTTCGGTTTTACCGACCCCAGTGGGTCCCATGAACAAAAATGAACCAATAGGACGAGATGGATCTTTCATTCCCGCACGAGCGCGACGAATAGCAGCGGAAACAGCAGCAACAGCTTCTTCTTGTCCAATAACTCTTTCGTGTAAATGGCTTTCTAATTTCAGTAATTTCTGGCGTTCTGACTCTAAAAGGCGGTTAACTGGTATACCTGTCCATTTGGCGACTATTTCCGCAATGTCAGCTTCGGTGACTTGTTCCCGTAGCAGGGTAGAACCTTGGCTTTGAATTTCTAATAACTGCGTTTCTTTAATTTCTCGTTCTCTTTGTACTCCTTCTAATTTGCCATATTTCAATTGAGCAGCTTTGTTTAAATCATAATCTCTTTCAGCTTGTTCAATTTGCACTCTGAGCGCGTCTTCTTCTTTCTTTAAGGTGCTAATAGCTTCTAATAATTGCTTTTCTCCTTGCCATTGTTCGTTAAATGTTTGCTGTTTAACGGTTAAAGTGGCAATTTCTTGCTCTATTCTGTCTAAACGTTCCTTAGTTTGTGGTGTAGCTAGTTCTTCACCTGATAAGGACAGTTTTTCCATTTCTAGCTGCATTAAGCGTCTATCAATGGTTTCTAACTCCGCAGGTTTGGAGGTGATTTCCATTTTTAATTTCGCTGCGGCTTCGTCTACTAAGTCAATAGCTTTATCAGGTAAAAACCGATCTGCAATATAACGGGCTGATAATGTTGCTGCTGCCACTAAAGCAGAATCGGAAATTTTAACGTTATGATGTACTTCATAACGCTCTTTTAAACCCCGTAAAATTGAGATAGTGTTTTCTACGGTGGGTTGATCTACATATACCTGTTGAAAACGACGTTCTAAAGCTGCATCTTTTTCTATAAATTTACGATATTCGTCTAAAGTTGTTGCACCAATACAACGCAATTCACCACGGGCTAACATAGGTTTCAGTAAATTACCCGCATCCATTGATCCTTGTTGGTTAGAACCTGCACCGACAACGGTATGCAGTTCATCAATAAATAGGACTACTTGCCCGTTAGATTCAGTAACTTCCCGGAGGACGTTTTTTAAACGGTCTTCAAATTCACCACGGTATTTTGCCCCAGCGATTAAACTACCAATATCTAAAGATATCAATTGACGGTTTTTTAAAGACTCAGGAACATCACCATTAACCATTCTTTGGGCTAAAGCTTCGGCGATCGCAGTTTTGCCAACGCCAGGTTCACCAATCAAAACCGGGTTATTTTTGCTACGTCTGGATAAAACTTGAATTACACGCCTAATTTCATCATCACGTCCAATAACCGGATCTAATTTTCCTGCCTTTGCTTGTTCTGTTAAATCCCTACCAAAACGTTTTAAAGCTGGTTCATTAAGATCCGCAGATTCTTTTTCTCCTGCTTTTGTAGAAACTCTTTGAGTCACGCGAACATTTTTAACAGCAGTTTCTAACTTAGCAATATCAACATTTAAACCTTTAAATATCCGTCTTCCAATGCGTTCATCTTCCGCAAAAGCTAATAAAACATGACCTTCCGAGATTTCCCCTTCCTTCATTCTCCCACGAATTTCTTCGGCTCGATCTAGCAGTAAATCTAAATTTCTTCCCAGATACAACTGATCACTTTTAGCTACTTTGGGCTGACGTTTAGTATAACCTTCTAATTGCTCCTGTAACCGAATCGGATCAATTTCCGCACGGGCTAAAATACCTGAAGTTACACTGCTAGATTCTTCTAAAAGGGCAAGAATTAAATGTTCTACTTCTAATTGTTGTTGTTGATAAGCGCGGACAATATCTTGAGATTTAATAACAGCATCCCAAGCTGTATCAGTAAATTTATTTGGATCTGTAGGCTGCATTTTTAAGATTTTAGATGTTTAGATTTTTAAGATTGACGATTTTAGGTTATAAATTGGTGATTGGCAAATAATCACAAGTTTATACAGACGATGGTGATGGTGGCGATGGTGATGGTGGGACCAAGCCCACCCTACTCTAAGATAAGATACTTTAGAGGATAATTACTGACTAACCAACTGGGCTGGGGATTTTTCTGTTTCTGTTGTACCGTGAGTAGCCAGTTGAATCAATTCAACTTTATAACCATCGGGATCTTCAACAAAAGCGATCACTGTTGAACCGTGTTTCATAGGACCAGGTTCGCGGACTACCTTACCTCCACGGTTTCTAATTTCCTCACAGGTGGAGTAAATGTCATCTACTCCCAGGGCGATATGACCATAGGCGTTACCCAAATCATACTTTTCCACGCCCCAGTTATAGGTTAATTCTATCACAGTGTGGTCGCTTTCATCCCCATAACCTACAAAAGCCAGGGTAAATTCTCCACCTGGGTAATCTTTACGTCGCAATAATTTCATCCCCAGGATATCACAGTAAAATTGCAAGGATTTTTCTAGGTTGCCTACCCGCAACATTGTGTGTAGTAATCGCATATTCACCATTTTGATTAACTATTATATTTTATATCTCATCCTTATCAGAAATCTGACTTTTTCAAGAATTTGGGGATATTATTGTTACTTATAAGGTAAATTTTATCAGTGCTTGTGATATAATTTATTTTAATTTAGATGGAGGAAATCATCATGCTTTCATCACCTTTGATATTACATTTTCCCTCGTCAATGCCAATGACAGATGAACAATTTTTTGATTTCTGTCAGGAAAACCGTGATTTACGCATTGAGAGAAATAAATATGGAGAAATATCAATTATGCCACCAACAGGTTCAGAAACAGGGAATCGTAATTTTAATTTGTCTGGACAGTTATATGTCTGGTCTGAAAAAGATGGTACAGGAATTTGTTTTGATTCAAGTACAGGATTTAAACTTTCTACTGGTGCGGAACGTTCTCCTGATGCTGCTTGGATAAAATTAGAAAGATGGAATAAATTAACACCTGAACAACAGATAAAATTTGCTCCGATTTGTCCTGATGTGGTGATTGAGTTAATGTCCCCTTCTGATAATTTGCAACCTTTAAAAGATAAGATGTGGGAATATATGCAAGAACCAGGAATACAATTAGGATTATTAATTGATAGAAAAAATCGGCACGTTTATATTTATCTTCCTGGGGAAGATGTAGAATGTTTAGAAAATCCTGATGTTGTGAGTTGTGAACCTGTTTTACCAGGGTTTGTTTTAAAGATGGGGAAAATTTGGTAGGTATAAATAGGAAGATGCACGTTATTAGTTTTAGAATATTGAGGGAATATATAGAAAATCATGCAGATTCTCAGGAAGCACTAAACAACTGGTATAAGATTGCTAGTAAAGCTAAATGGTCAAACTTAATTGAAGTACAACAGGTTTTTCCAAAAGCTGAAGCTGTTGGTAACTTCACAGTTTTCAATATTAAAGGGAATAAATACCGATTGATTGTTAGCATAGATTATGAAGGACAATTAATTTATATTAAATATATCCTCACTCACCCAGAATACGATAAGGATAATTGGAAAAATGACCCTTACTTTTAATCCAGAAAAATACAAAGAATTATTAAACGCATATCTCCCCAGAATTATTAAAAATGAGGCAGAAAATGAACAAGCTTTAGCTATTGTAGAAGATTTAATGCACCGAGAACGCAGTCCTGAAGAAAATGAACTTTATCAATTGTTAATAACGTTAATAGAAAAGTTTGAACAAGAATATTATCAACCTGTTCAACAAAATAATCCTCTATCTCTGTTGTTGTTTCTTTTGGAGGAGTCTGGGAAAACTAAAGCTGATTTACAAGATTTTTTAGGTTTAGAAGGTGTGGTTGATGATATTTTGAATGGTAAGCAGACAATAAGTTTAGAAGTAGCTGAAAAGCTGGGAGATTTTTTTCATGTAGAAGCAGGTTTATTTCATGATTAGCTGGTATCTTAATCTTGTAAATTCTCTAAATCAGCTAAATCTTGTAATCTCCCTGATGCTTGTTTATTTAATTTCAAATTTTCTAAATCAATAAAATTAACAAAAATATTATCAATTTTTATCTCTATTCTGGCCTGATAACAGGTTGTAAAGTCTATTCCATCTGGTGTAGTAATTAAATCAATGCGATTAGGAGGATAACCTAATTGAATAATTTGATCAGCGCATTGGAAATCTTCAGCAGTTAAACCCAAACTACCAAAACCAAATTCCACTAATGCCTTCATCAGGTTTTCAGCATTTTCCTGACTCATTTCGATCCAAATATCAATATCTTTGGTATAGCGAGGGTGTCCATGAATGGCTACTGCATAACCACCAATTACTAAATACTTTACTTGATTATCGTTTAATAATTGTATAAACTCTTTGAAATCTTGGTTCAACATTGTACTGATATTGGTGATATTCCTGACGAATTTGTTCTAGTGCTTCTAAACGTTTTTGATATGATTGCTTCTGCCAATAATAAAAATCGCTTTTCTGTTGTTTTTGATTAATTTTAGTAACAACTTTTTCCATTATTCATTTCAATAAAGTGCTATCCATAAAATTATAACTCATGAGTAGCATCTTGCAAACCCCTGTATTTTATAAATCAATATTTCCGCTTTTCGCTTTTTCCACTTTCTCAACTTGCTTAGGTACTTCTATTGTGTAAATTTAGGTACAGTTTATCCTTCTATTATTTTAATCTCTTCTGGTGTTAATTCATAAAGTTGATAAACCATTTGATCAATTTCTGCTTCTAATCCGCTTGTATCTGCATTTGGATCTGATTTTTTAGCTGTGAGAATTTGATCAACTAATTGTGTCAGAATGTCTTGATCAAGATTAGAAATTTGAGGAATAGGGATTTGTTCAAAGTATTGAGGTTTTACTTCAAGATAACCTCCACTTCTGACAACACAAATATTTCTCAAAAAATACCAAATTAGTCGAGAATTAAGGATACCAAGTAAATATTTTTCCTTGACACTTATTGGTAAAAATACTGCTGGTGCATTGAGATAAGTACCTGATTCATCAAAACAAAATTTATTTGATTTTTGCAGATTAGGAAATATAATTTTAGGTTGGGTAAACAAATCATAGTAAGCACAGTTTCTTAATTCCCACCAATATTGACCTTTGTCATATCTTTTTTTAGCTTTTTTCTGAAAATTTAATAGATGCTTAAAAATACTTGAGTATTGTTTTTTCATCCTTTCTAAAGCGTCATCTTCTGTTAGCTTACCAAAATTTAATTGTGTAGATTTACTGGCAAATATTATCATCCATTTATCAGCAGATGGAGTAACCCATTTTTTAATGTCTTTACCATCAAAAACAGGTTTTAATTCTGGATCATTAGACATTTTTTTATTAATGATAAAAGCCTCATTTAAACCAGTTAATATACCACGATAACATTTACCAAATATATCTATAATTCGATTATTTTTATTGAGTTTATTTAATAATTCTTGCTCACCATCATTTCTAAAATGCCATACCTCACCTAATAATGATTGATGAGAAATTCGACTAAAATGTTCGGGGTTAAAAAGATTTACCCTGTCATCATATAGAGTTTTATTCACTTTAATAAAATCAAAACTTTCATGAATATTATAAGATTTGGAAGCAAGAAAAATAATTGTATAAGTAGTAGCTTCATCAAATACAACTACGGAAGTAAAATCTAAATACTTGTCAATGGTAAAATTTTTGATCACAAAATCTCTTAGTATCTTACCAGCAGTTGTTTTATCATAAGTATTGTTAATAAAACAGAATTTACCTTGATTGGCTAAAATTGAATGTGAAACCTCATAAAAATAATAAAATATATCTCCAGCAGTAGCAAAGGTAGTAAATTTATTTTTTAGATAGATTTTTAAATATCCTAATTCTTCTGATCTAATATAAGGAGGATTACCAATTACTACATCAAAACCAATAAAATCACCATCATTATTTAATACTTCAGGAAACTCAAAACGCCATTCAAAAGCATAAGTGTAAATTTTGCCATTTTCTATTTCTTCAATCTCAACCCGTAACTTATCAATTTCATTATTTAACTGACTAATTCTTTGAACCCGCAGTTTTTTCTCATCTTCACTTTCTTCTAGTAATAAGGTTTGATTTTCCAGATTGTAAACTTCCCCCTCTAATTGTCTTAACTTAGTTTTATTATGATCACTTAATCCCAAAGTTGTTTTCAAATTACTTTTAATATCGTTAATCAATTTGTTCATTGCTCTTTTTTGTTCTCGATTTTCAGCGTTGCGGTAAGTTTGTACAGCATTTCTATAAATTTCAATACTGTAATTACTTTTATTTAAAGCAACTCGCAAATCAGCATCTAACGCAAAACGACTAATTAAAGAATTACCACATTTGATGTTAATATCAAT
>NZ_JAQMTI010000168.1:0-23252 GCF_028329225.1 Sphaerospermopsis kisseleviana CS-549
CCAGTCACCAGTCACCAGTCACCAGTCACCAGTCACCAGTCACCAGTCACCAGTCACCAGTCCCTAATTATAATTTCTCCACACACCCACCAAAGAACCCTGTACCTGTACTTGCATAGCGGGTACTTCGATAGGTTGATATTTTGGGTTTGCAGGTTTGAGAGTGACAGTATCTTCTTCCAGATAAAAACGTTTTAAAGTTGTACCGTATCCTTCCACCCTAGCGGCAACAATCGTACCATTTTTTAACTGATTGGGTTCGAGTACGGGACGCAAAAACACCACATCACCATCAGCAATTAAATCTTCAATCATGCTATCACCCGTTACCCGCAAAGCATAGCTGCGGGGAGGTAGAGATAAATTAGCCAAGTCTAAATATTCATGTTCCACCGCATCGGTAAAAGGTTCAATTAAACCACCAGCAGCTATAGTTCCTAAAATGGGTACACCTTGCTTAGTCGGCCGCAAAATTCTAATTGTTCGCGCTTTCCCTTCATTCCAGTCAATGTATCCCTTATTGCGTAAATGTTCCAAACGACTTTGAATAGGTGCAGGTGACTTGAGATTCATCGCTTGCATCATCTGGCGAATAGATGGCGAATACTGATTAATACGGATATATTCTACCAACCATTCATACAATTCTTGTTGGACTGCTGTTAGTTTTTCCATTGTTTTATCGGGAAGTAATTACAAATGTCCCTAGAGCATTTGTACTACAAAAATCTTCCCTTAACAAGATTGATTTAAATATTTCTCAAGAATAAATCAATATCTTTCTTCAGCACTTGCGACTATTAACCAGTAATTTTAGTGAAATAGAGTTATATTTATCAATTTTTTCCTTAAATTGGTGATTGGTGATTGGTGATTGGTGATTGGTGATTGGTAATTGGTAATTGGTAAAAAACTCTTAACTGTCAACTGTCAACTGTCAACTGTCAACTGTCAACTATCAACTGTCAACTGTCAACTATCAACTATCAACTATCAACTATCACCAATCACCATTCTTTCACTTTGCCCCTAAAATACTAGCAAGTAAAGCTTTTTGGGCGTGTAATCTATTTTCTGCCTGATCCCAAACTTTTGATTGAGAACCTTCGATAACTTCATCGGTAATTTCTTCACCACGATGGGCTGGTAGACAGTGTAAAACAATTGCTGCGGGATCGGCAAAACTTAATAATTGTTGAGAAATTTGATAAGGTTGGAAGATAGGAAGACGGTTATCAGCTTCCGATTCTTGTCCCATACTTGCCCAAACATCAGTATAAAGAACCTGTGCGCCTTTAGCTGCTGCGGCTGCATCATGGGTGAGAATAACTTCAGTTTTATGATCAGCGATCGCCCTAGCTTTTTCTACAATTTCCGCATCTGGGGCATATCCTGAAGGAAAAGCTACTCTCACATTCATTCCCATCAAAGCACAACCCAACATGAGAGAATTAGCCACATTATTACCATCCCCCACATAGGTCAGAGTTAAACCTGCCAGAGAGCCAAAACATTCTTGAATAGTTAATAAATCAGCTAAAATCTGACAAGGATGCTCTAAATCTGTCAGAGCATTAATTACCGGAATTTTGGCATAATTAGCAAAAATTTCCAACTCCTGCTGGGCAAAAGTTCTAATAGCGAGGATATCCAAATAACGATCCAATACCCTAGCGGTATCCTGTACAGGTTCACCCCGACTCACTTGGGTAACATTAGGGTTCAGGTCAATAACCTGGCCACCCAGTTGATACATTGCCACAGTAAAACTAACCCTGGTGCGGGTGGAAGCCTTGGAGAATAACAAACCCAAAACCTTGTTACAATGTAACGTTAGCTTTTGTGACTTGAGTAAAGCTGCCATTTCTAGAAGTTCTTGCAGTTCTGGGGAACTCAGATCCGCCAAACCTAATAAATCTCGTCCGATCAATGCTGCCATGCTGATGATTTGTATATTATGGTGATGTTTTCTGTGTCTTCACTCAGCCGCGTCAACAGGAATACAGTCTTAAAACTCTACCAAATTATTGTTACCTGAATCTACTGGATTGTAGTTAGCTTGGTGATACATCAGCAGTTATGGGATTTTGGATTTTGGATAGACTTGACAGTTAACCCAGGTAAAAAACCAGGGAAAAAAATTTTTTCGGAAAACTACTAGACAAATAATTTATTTATGCTATTATTATAAGTCGGTGGGCAATTCAAAAGCTCCAACACGCCAGCATAGCACAGCGGTAGTGCATCCGACTTGTAATCGGAAGGTCGTCAGTTCAATCCTGACTGCTGGCTTTTTTATTTAACTAAACACATACAAAAACTATAGAAACGAATTTAGTATTTTATTGTTTAACCTGCCTAAATCCAATTTAGGTATCATCAAATGCTAACATCATACTTTTTATAGGAAAGCAATATGCAAACAAATCAATCACTATCTTTTCCCAGTATGGGATGTGGAACATGGGCTTGGGGTAATCAACTCCTGTGGGGATATAATGAAAGCATGGATGACCAATTACAACAGGTATTTAATCTTTGTGTGAGTAATGGTGTCACCCTGTTTGATACAGGAGACTCCTATGGTACAGGAAGATTAAATGGACGTAGTGAGTCACTTTTAGGTAAGTTTAGCAAAAAATATCAAGGTTTAAATCAAGATCATATTTGTATTGCGACAAAATTAGCAGCTTATCCTTGGAGATGGACAAGAAAATCAATTATTTCTGCTTGTCATGCTTCTGCTAAAAGATTAGGAAAAAACGTTGATTTAGTGCAGATGCACTGGTCTACAGCAAATTATGCACCTTGGCAAGAAGTAGGTTTATTAGATGGTTTAGCTGATTTATATGAAGAGGGTTTAGTTAAAGGTGTAGGACTATCAAATTACGGTACAAAAAGATTATTATGGGTACATAAAAGATTCCAGGAAAGGGGAATACCGATTAAAACTTTACAGGTGCAATATTCTTTATTATCAACCTATCCAGTGACAGAATTAGGGTTAAAAGATGTATGTGATGATTTGGGAATTAAACTCATTGCTTATAGTCCTTTAGCGTTGGGTTTATTAACAGGGAAGTTTTCGGAAAATGGTAAATTTCCTAAAGGTGTAAGAGGATTTTTATTTAAACAAATCTTACCAGGGATTCAAGGAGTTTTAGGAACTTTAAGAGAAATAGCAAATCAGAGAAATAGAACCATGTCTCAAGTTGCAATTAACTGGTGTATTTGTAAAGGTGCAATTCCTATTCCTGGTGCGAAGAATTTGGAACAAGCACAGCAAAATATAGGTACTTTGGGTTGGTTGTTGAGTGATGGGGAAGTTGCAGAGTTGGATAGTGCTGCTGCTAAGTCTGAAAAGAAGATGGTGCAGAATATTTTTCAGACAAAGTGATCTAATTTTTTCTAGATTCATCTTTGGATTTAATTAAATATTGACTCAGATTATGTAATAATCGTTGGTGTCGTTCTGTGGAAATTAAGCCAATTGATCCAATTATATTGTTACGAGTAATAACTGTTAAGAAACTCAATCTAATTACAGATGAACTAACTAAACCACTAGATTGAAAATCATCATCATCAGATGAAACTATTTCATCAAAATCAGGAATATATTGTTTTAATTGGGTGCTAATTCCACATACCAAAAAATCTTGATACTTTGGCATTTCTCGCAAAATTAAAGCCGGACGGTTTTTTATTTCTCCATTTGCTTGAGGAATAGGAGTTAATATAATATTACCTTCTTTCATAATCTGGGTTATATTCTTTGATTGATTCTAAGGTATATTCTGGTTCATTTTCTGCATAACATTGATTCAAGTTATTTAAAGAAAATTTTTCCCAGTTTTCTGTTTCTTCTGTATTCTTATCTTCTGGTAGAATAGGAATAATAAATACTTTTGTTCCTTCGGGTATAGATACAGGAGAGAGTAATTCTATTTTCCCGTCTTTAACAACTGCTAAATGTCCAGATGTCATTATTTTATATCCTAGTTTGCAATTTACAAGTTTTCTTGTAATATTATTATATCACCAATTTCTAAACCATGCTAGAAAAATCAAGATTATATTTACCAAAAGTTCCCAAATCTAATTATCAACCCCAAAGTCAAGATACAAACATAGAAGCTGATGTTTACTTATTTAATAGATTAAGAAACCTGACATTAAAACAACGCCTAGAAATGTTTATTTCCCATGAAAAAGGCGTAAAAAAACTATGTCTTGTAGGAATTAAATCACGACATCGAAATTTTACTATCCAAGAAATTCGTGATAAATTTACTTGCGCTGTATTAGGAGAAAAATATACTCCTGAATTTCAACCAAAAGGTATTAATGAAAATATGTGGATTCAAGATTCCATTTCTTTAGCAGGGGAACTACATCAAATATTTGCATCAATTAATATTTCTTACTATGTAAGTGGTGGTGTTGCGAGTTCTATCCACGGAGAACCACGTTCTACTCGTGATTTAGATTTGGTTATAGAAATTAATCAAAATCAAATAGATTTATTAGTAGAAACTTTAGAAGCATCTGGATATTATTGTTCAGCAGGTGCGGTAGAAGATTTGCAACGTGGATATGGTAATATATTGAATATTACTCATCCAGAAACTATCGCCAATGCTGATATTTATATCACAGATAATTCACATTTTGCTATATCACAAATGAATCGGAGAGTGTTAGTAGATGTAGAGGGAATACCTAGTTTTTGGATAGCTTCAGCAGAAGATAATATTTTACACACAACACAAAAGTTGCGCTGGGGTAAGGGAAGTAAATCAGAAAAACAATGGCGTGATGTTTTGGGGATAGTGAAGTTACAAGCAGAAAATTTGGATTATGGTTATTTAGTAGAATGGGCAGAATTTTTAGATTTGGTTGATGAGTTTAGTGAAGTATTAAATCAAGCTCGAATATGAAGTTATCATTTAGTATAAGTTAAAATCGCTGTTACATTCCCAATAATCTCTCAACCAAAATACTCACATCAGGAAAAGCTAAAGATCGAATTTCACCATTTTTAAAAATTTCTCGACTTTGATAACCTGCATCAGTAGGAACTCTAAAAACAATCAATTCCATATTCCGCAAATTAATTATCCAATATTCGGGAATACCTGCGGAAGCATAAACTTTAGTTTTAACTTCCAAATCTTTACTTAAACTAGAATCTGAATATTCAATTACCCAAAATATATTTTCTGGATAAGGATGATGTTCGCGGTAATCTTTTCCTAAACGTTGAACAATAGCAATATCTGGTTCTGGTTCGGAATTAGTTTCTGGGATAGTAATTGGTTTAGCTTGACGAACTTTTGCTTTTTGTCCAAGTAAATAAATTAAATATTCTCCTGCTTCATCACTAGAATAAGCATGATATTCTCCTTCAGGAGCCATTTCTACTATTTCCCCATTAATTAACTCAACATTACGATCTGCTAAAATACCAGTGGCAATTATTTGATGATAATCTTTAATAGTCCATTTTACAGTAGTTACATTCATAGCAGTTCTCCATCTGCTTTATTCCCATTGTAACTTCATTGATGACAAAATTAAATTCCCAGATTAAATTATTAGCTCCAAAATTTGCTAAACTCCAAAATCGGGAAAGATGAAAATATTGGTTATTGGGAGCGATCGCACAGTGATTCAAGGTGAAGGTACAATCAATGTAGAAAATGTCAACCCCCAGGATTATACATGGAAGTTCTGGCCAGTTGTCCCCCTTTATCCCTACGGAAAACGTCGCACTATTCGCAAAGAAGTAGTTAAGGATACTATCTGGATCTTTGATCAGATGCAAGGGGTTTTCTATGTAGTTGTACCCATCCGCATGACGGTGGTAAAGTTAGAAAAAGGCGGTTTATTGGTTTATGCACCTGTCGCACCCACAAAAGAATGTATCCGGTTAGTAAATGAGTTGGTAGCAGAACACGGGGAAGTAAAGTATATAATTTTGCCCACCATCTCAGGAATAGAACATAAAGTATTTGTCGGACCCTTTGCGCGATATTTTCCTACAGCACAGATATTTGTAGCACCAGAACAATGGAGTTTTCCCGTAAATTTACCTTTAAGTTGGTTGGGTTTACCATCAAACCGGACGCAGATATTACCCGCAGATAGTAGTCAAGTACCGTTTGCTGATGAGTTTGATTATGAGATATTGGGACCCATTGATTTGGGTCCTGGGAAGTTTGCAGAAGTGGCATTTTTCCACAGGCGATCGCACAATCTCTTGCTCACAGATACCATAGTTTCCGTACCCGCAGAACCACCAGCAATAGTTCAACTTGATCCCTATCCGTTGCTGTACCACGCCAAAGATCAAGCATACAATATCATAGCCGATACAGCAGAAAACCGCCGCAAAGGGTGGCAACGTATTACATTATTTGCCTTTTACTTCCGTCCCAGCGTAGTGGATGTACCCAAGTGGAAAGATGTATTTAGAGATGCCTGGAAAGCACCAGAACGCAGCTTAAAAACATATTTTGGCTTTTTCCCCTTCCAATGGCGAAAAGACTGGGAAAGGTCTTATGAAGCATTAAGAGGAGATGGGCGGATATTTGTGGCACCGGTTTTACAGAGTTTAATATTAAATCGCGAACCCCAGGAAACAATAAATTGGGCTGATAAAGTGGCACAATGGGATTTTCAATGGATAATTCCCTGTCATTTTGATGCACCTATTAAAGCGGAACCACAACAATTTAGAAAAGCGTTTTCTTTTTTGGAAAAATATCCCAGTGGGGGTTTAGTGAATAGTAATAGTTATCCTTTACCGGAGGATGATTTTCAGGTTTTGCGAGATATTGATCAGGGTTTGAATAGGTTTAAAATTGTGCCACCTGCGAGGGAGAAGGTGTAGGATGTCCCCAGAAAAGAAATTATGGAACTTATTTATGGGGGCAGGTCGAAGCTTATGGGATATCTAGATGTCTGATTTTTCCGTTAAATTATCGCCCATAAGCTTCGCCCCTACAACTTATGACAAATTAATACATTCTATTTTGGAGAGGTCTAATTTAATCAGATTCGGTTTCACTACTAGGTAAAAGCAGACGAATAGCGAGGATCGCAAACCCCACAGCAGCGATCGCCTTTAAAATTCTTGTAGGAAATAACTCTGCAACTGCACCCCCAGCTAATGCTCCTAGTAAACTGGTTAATACTAAAGCACCTGCTGTACCAAAAAATATAGCTTTGCGTGATTGACCTTGACCAGAAAGAGCGATCGCCGCTAACTGACTTTTATCTCCCAACTCAGAGAGAAACACTGTAATAAAGCTTAGTCCTAAAAGATTCCAATCCATAATTTTCTCTATAACAACCAACAACTGAAAATTAACCAACAAACACATCCCAAAACAACATTACAGAAATCAACAGCAACATTACCCCTGCTGATTTTTCCACAGTTTTCGGACTCAGTTTACTCGCAATAAAACCACCAAGCAGCACACCTAATAAACTGGTAGTAACTAAAGCAGTTCCCGAACCCAGAAACACTAACCAAGGTGCATGAGATTCCGCACTCATTAACAACGTTGATAATTGGGTTTTATCACCAATTTCCGCTAAAAATATGGTAATGAAGGTAGTTCCCAACACCATCCATACTGATTGCTGTTTTTTGTTTGCAGGTTGAGCAGTATTTTCTGGTACTGGTGACTGGGTTTCAGGTTCGGTAATGGTTACAGGTCGAGTGTCAAGTTTCACGGGTGTTAGTCTTTTCACTAAGTGGTTTTCATATTCTTTTCATTTTCTCATAATGTTGTCATAAATGGCAACTTGTGAACAGAAAATTAAAGTATAAAACCCACAGCTTGATCAAACCGGATCATTTCCAAACTGCGATCGCCATAAATACTTTCAATCTGCTGATGACAACAATCAATCGCAAAATCATTTAGTTCTTCTGCTTCAATACCAAACATATCCTGAAAAGTATCAACTTGGACCCGACAAAAACGCGGACGATCAGCATAAATAATACATTCTCGCGTTTCGTGGTCAAAATTCACACACCAACCATCCTCACCTACCATACTAAGATAAAGTCCCAGTTCCTCTGGTGAAAGATACTCTTCTAAGTCTGGGCGTTCTGTAGGATCAAGATGACAGCACGCACCACATTGTTTTATACATTGCCAGGTAGCCATAATATACCTCTAGGAGTAGGTGACAGGTGATAGGTGACAGGTGACAGTAGGGAACAGGGAAATGGGGAGGTGGGGGAAGATTAATACCCCAGTCCCCAGTCCCCAGTCCCCAGTCACCAGTCACCAATTCCCTGTTTACATTTTTATGTACTTTCCTATAATTTTGTTAAGTAACTTAAAACTTGCTGCCCCTATCCAGATATGATCTAATGCGGGCTTTGCATTTAAGTTATTGAATTTTTTAAAACCGTTTGGAGGAAAAATGGAAGCTTTAGCCAATATTAATTGGGAAGTTGTGTTTCAATTAACCTGTGTAGCATTAATTGTACTTGCAGGACCAGCAGTAATTTTTGTACTCGCGTTTCGCAACGGCGACCTATAATTTAGGTCATGGGTAATGGGTAATGGGTAATTGGTAATGGATAATGGGTAATTGGTAATGGGTAATTGGGAAAAGCTCTTTCCTATCACCAGTCACCAGTCACCAGTCACCAGTCACCTATTCCCTACCAAAGCCTGCATCGCAGCTTGAATAATACCATCATATTGGGGTAAAGATAAATCAACCTGTTTAGCATCTTCACGACTTAACCCTAACATACCTATTTTATTCTCAGGCTGCATGACTAATACCTTACCTTCACTATTTTTAATTCTTAATTCTGCACCTACACCATTTTGATAAATACCACAGGTGTATTGACGCTGTTTGTATTCAAACTTTGTCGGTTTAGAAATTTTTGATGTAGTAAATAATTTTTCCACCTGTTGCGGGAGTCTCACCCCAACTAATTCCAGTTCCACATTAGTATTACCATTAAAGCTATTTTCCCGGAGTTTGTAAGCAATATCAACTCGTGATGGTAGGGGAAAATAATCACGCCAACGCCAAGCGATCGCTTTAATTTCATACCTTTTATTATCAATAGTTTGCGCTAAGGTTAATTTAATGTGACCTTTACCAACTATTTGCTGTTCAATCACTTGTGCGTTAGCAGTCCAAAACACCGGATCAGGGTTTTCAATACCGCAAGGATGAAGAATATTTAACTGTTGGAATAAATCTTGATTGATTTGATAGAGATTTGCTTGAGCATCAATTTTTAGCAAAGGTTTCAAATGTTGAATTTCTAAACATTGATTGGCAAAATCAGATAAACGTAATCTAAAATCTGCTAAATTATCTGCTGGCAAAGAAAAACCACCTGCGGCTTTATGTCCCCCGTATTTACCGAGTAAATCACGACTATCTTCTAAAGCTTCAAAAACGTGAAATTCAGGTATTCCCCTTGCAGAACCACGAATTACACCTTCACCTTCAAAAGTACCAATAAAAACCGGAACTCCGTAACGTTCCACTAAACGAGAAGCAACAATACCAATTACACCATGATGCCAATTTTCCTTAATAACTACTAAAACCCGGTTTTTAGGTAAATCTTCTACATACAAATCTTCCACTAATGATATTGCTTCCTGTTCAATTTCCTCACACATTTTTTGACGTTCAGCATTAATCTGTTCACACTGCATCGCTCTTTCTAGAGCTATTCCCATATCATCAGTAGTCAACAATTCTATCACAGTTTGCGGGTTGCCAATTCTGCCAATGGCGTTAATTCTTGGACCCAAACGAAAACCAATATCTTCTGGTTTTAAAGTTTTGGAATTTTGGTTTTTTTCTCCTTCACTAGCTTGAACTCCAGAAACTTGAATTAAAGCTTGAACACCTGGTAAAGTAGACTTAGATAATAACTTTAAACCACGTTTTACCCAACGACGATTTACACCAGTTAAAGGAGCTAAATCAGCAATAGTTCCTAATGTAAATAAAGCTAACATGGGGTGAACTAAACCTTTTAATTCTCCCATTTGTTGAGCTAAAGACACCGCTAAAATATAAGCTACACCCACACCAGCAACACCCCGATAAGGAGAAGATTCATCTATTAACTTTGGGTTGAGAATAGCATTAGCTGGTGGTAATTCTTTGGGAAGATCATGATGATCTGTAATAATCACTTTTAAACCTAATTCTCTAGCTCTAGCAATAGGTTCACAAGCAGCAATACCATTATCTACCGTGAGAATTAAACCCACACCTTCACTCTTGAATTCTTCAACAATACGTTTATTAATTCCATAACCTTCGTGCATCCGACTAGGTATAGCATAATCAACATCAGCACCCAAAGCGCGGAGACTTCGCAATAATAAAGCAGTGCTAGTCATCCCGTCTGCATCATAGTCACCACAGATAGCAATTTTTTCTTGATTTTTAATAGCATTTTCTAACAATTCTACACTTACCGCTAAATCGGGGAAATCTTCCAAAGGAGAAGGTAAATTTAAACTTTCAGGATTGATAAATTTTTCTGCTGCTTCTGGTGTTTCCATTCCCCGATTAATCAATAACTGACTGATAATAGGGGAAATATTTGTTAAACTAGCTAATTTTGCAGCTAATTCTATATTTGCGGGCGCAATTTGCCAACGTTGGTTAGGTAAACGTTTAATATTTTGGTCATTAGTCATCGGTAATGGGTGATTGGTGATTGGGAATATTTTATAATAAAAGATGCAGAAAACACCTAAGATAATATCAATAGATCAGGACTTACGCAAAACATCAGGAAAGTACGGGTAATTCATGAATTACCCCTACGAAAGAATCAGGTTTTTGATTACTTCGTGCGTAAGTCCTATAGATATTACATAATAGATATTACAGATGTTAAAAAAAGATTAATGCCAGTCTGTAAATATCTAGCGTGGAATTGGGCAAACTTTTAATTTGATACCAAACCTGTCTAAATTATGGGTTTAAGCTGATTACTGATTACTGATAGCTGAATGCTTACTGTATTCCTTATTTCCTATTACCTGTTCCTTCTCCCAAATATACAATTTATTTGGCACGACTACTTATTACAATTTGTCATCATCTTCTGGTTCTAAATTGGAGACTTTCGCTAAAACTTGAAAGTTTAAATTATACAATAAATTATAAAATTATGTTGGGTTGAGCGTTTGCTGCACCCAACATTAAATTTGTCTCTAATTGTCTCTAAGATTGGCTTAAACTACCAATACCTACAGCATCAATTAAAACTTTGTCACAAGACAATGCACCACTGGGAATTAAAACATCTGCTAATTTTTGTCCAGGTTGAGGACGTTTAATTTTCAAACGAATTTCTGTAGCGAGTTTACTGTCTGGATTACATTTGAGACTTAAACTACTAGAAGCCCCCTGTCCAAAAGTTCAGTTCCTTGGCTTTATTTAATGCGTAGGTATTTTGAGTTTGGGGTGCAAATTGCTTAATTATGCACTTTTCGTTTAATTTGTCAATATCTTCTGCTAGATAAGTTTTCCCAAAACCCCCACCACCCAAGGGTTTAATGGGACGATAATGGTTTCTCAGGATGGTTAAAGGAACACCACAGTTAGGACAAAATTTGGTTGTGTTGGTAACTGGAGGATTATGGCAATCTGGATTTAGACAACATATCTGAGACATGGGTGAGTTTTGGTAGATACGTTGAGTTCTATACAAGCATATACCACTTTATTCCTTCCAGTCTCTGACTGGAAATACTGTTAAAAACCCTAAAATCTAGGAAATCCCATCCAGCAAATCTGTAAATCCTGTAAATCCTGATTCAGACATTATTTCTATAATAGGTATTGATCAGGTGTTATGGGGTTTTAGCAGCATGACAATAGCAAAAAAACTAGAAGCAAAACTAGAACAGTTAAAAGCCTTATTTGCGGAAATGGATCAGGCATTAATAGCCTATTCTGGGGGAGTTGATAGTACATTAGTTGCCAAGATTGCTTATGATGTATTAGGCGATCGCGCTTTAGCTGTAACAGCGGTTTCTCCTTCCCTACTACCAGAAGAATTAGCAGACGCAACAGCACAAGCAGCAACTATTGGGATAGCCCATAAAATCGTTCATACCCACGAAATGGAAAATCCCAACTACACATCAAACCCAGTTAACCGCTGCTATTTTTGCAAAAGTGAATTGCACGACACACTCAAGCCCCTCGCTTTAGAGTTAGGATATCCTTATGTGGTAGATGGAGTCAACGCCGATGATTTACATGATTATCGTCCTGGAATCCAAGCCGCAAAAGAACGAGGTGCGCGATCGCCTTTAGCAGAAATAAGTGTCACAAAAGCCGAAGTTCGTCAACTTTCCCAACAACTCGGCCTACCTTGGTGGGATAAACCCGCCCAACCCTGTTTAAGTTCTCGCTTTCCCTACGGTGAAGAAATTACCATAGCCAAATTACAGCGAGTTGGTAGAGCAGAAATTTATCTTAGAAATTTAGGATGGGATAACCTGCGGGTACGTTCCGAAGGAGACACAGCCAGAATTGAACTACCACCAGAAAAAATAGCAGATTTTGTCTTAAAAACAGATTTACCTGCCCTTGTCAGCACATTTCAAAATCTAGGATTTATTTACGTCACCTTAGATTTAGAAGGTTATCGCAGTGGTAAATTAAACCAAGTTTTACAACAAATTCCAGCTACATAAAATCAACAATTGATTGACTCTTACTATTCTCTTCTTACTGTCACCAGTCACCAATCACCAGTCACCAGTCACCAATCACCAATCACCAATCACCTGCCTCACAATCGTTGAGCGACTATATACTCTATCTTTTGCAGGGCAGACTGCCATACACTATATCCTGCGGGTGACAAATGTAAACCATCTGTGGTCAATTCAGGACGTAAACTACCATCAAAATCTGTAAACCAATTGTGAATATTTAAATAATTAGCCCCCTCTTGACGAGCAATTAAGGCAATTTGGGCATTGATATGACGAATACGACTATTGGCTATTTGAGGGCGGCGAATAGGCAAAATCGACTGCACCATAATTTGACTTTTGGGGTGAGTTTGCCGCAAACTGCGAATAATTCGCCGATGATTGAGTAAAATCGTCTGATCACTAGCACCCTTGAGCAAATCATTAATCCCAACCATCATATAAATAACTTCTGGCCGCGTCTGGGAAAAAGCTGATAACCTCCTGAAAACTCCAGCGGAACTATCTCCAGATATCCCTTGATTCAACCACAATTTACCAACAGGTAATTTTTCTTTAGGAAACCACATACTCAAAGAATCACCCACCAAGATACTCAAACGATTTGTACCTTGACCTTGGGAAATTGCTCTCGCTTCCATCGCTAATAAGCTTTTCCAATCTTGATAACTGACTTTCTCTTTTTTCTCTGACTTCCAATATGACTGTAAATCTTCATCATCTACACGAGTGTAAATTTGCCCAGTTTTCAGGGAAGCTAATCTTAAATAGTACATTTGAATCCCAGATACAGGAGTCCGCTTAGTTTTTTGAGAACTCAAGTTTAAAGATGTTTTTATCGGTGCTGCTAAAAAGTTGTTTGCTAATTCCCCTGACAAAATTTCCACCCTGGGGCTAATTTTCTCAACTCGTACCGGGGAAGTCTCTGATGCTGATACAGCTTGGCTACTAAATTCTGGCAAGGAGTTACTTTTCTGGCGTACTGCTAACTGTGAACTCCCTGGTTTGGATATAGCTTGATTACTGAATTCCGGTAAAGAAATGTCAACTTGATAAGTGACTTTTTCATCTACTCCTGGTAATGGTGAACTTGGATTTAAATCCTCCAAAAATCCAGTATTTTCAGGTGGGAGACTCGACATCTTTGGAAGAGCCGATGTTGGTACTGCCAATCCTGTTAACAAGCCTGCTGCCAACAGATAAGGTTCCTTCATCGTTTTTTCTTTCCTTGTAAGGACTCACTGCTTTTCCTTATGACAGCCATATTTGGCTGAATTCAGGAAAATTCTACTTTCCTTACGCGGTATCAAGATCCCCCATGAGAATGTAGTTTACAACATACAAGTATAAAAAATCACAGATTACAAAATGTTAAAAAAATATTGTTAAATTTTATTCTATATACAATAACGTCGTTTAAAGTGCTAAGATTTATGCGAAGTCATTAATGTTTCCTTTTATTTCCGTGGCTAGAGCTAGTACCGCAATTGGCGTAAGTCCAATCATCAAAGAAAGAGTGCAAACACAGGCACATTCCACACGTTTGACCTTAAAAGAGGTTATTCTCATGGGGATGATGGCAATTGATAAGCTAGACGATCAAGGTCGTCAAGAGTTAGCTGATAAAGTGCATAAAATGCAAGTAGACGGCGAAATATGAATCTATATTGAGAAGTCTAAACTCTAAAGTCTTTAGTGCAGCATAATTGACTGTTTTGAGGACAATAGAACAACCACGACTGATCAAAAATTGATTCTTAGCCAAGTCAAAAGCAAATTCTCCTGTCCATCAACCTCATTCAATTCCAAAGATACCCAGTGGTGTTGTTGAGTCATATCAACAAAACCCGTTCTTTTGGAAAAAGCGAAGGGGTCTAAAAATAGATCCCCTTCATCGGTTAACAACTTAATAAAGAACTCAGCGAAACTCTGAGGATAACCAACTGGATTGATTTTAATTACCGCTGGTTTACAAACAAAAAGTAAATCAGCACTACCAAATCCAAATTGACAATTTATAGCAAATTCGGCTAGATTGCCCTTTGGTTTGGTTATCCTTTGATTATTTCCCTGATATCTTGTGTCCATCGGGACGAATATCGGTTTTATAGCACTTCTTGAGTCAATTTCATGTACTCTCGCTATAAAGCGATAAAATACACGAACATCTTATGTTGAGTACGGGGGTTTCTAGATCCCCGAATCAAAATTTTTTTACAATAGATATAGATATAGTTTTTCGTGGTGATAGTTGATAGTTGATAGTTGATAGTTGACAGTTGACAGTTGACAGTTGGTGGTTGAGAGTTGATAGGGAATCATAAAATTGATTACCCAATCACCAATCATCAATCACCAGTCACCAGTCACCAGTCACCAGTCCCCAGTCCCCAGTCCCCAGTCCCTAATATCGACTGACAACCAAAAATCCTACCTGAAATAACCCGACAACAAAACCTAAAATACCGCCTAAAGTCACAATTGCCTGTAATTCATTCTTGACAATTCCTTCAATTGCTGCTTCTAAATCAGCAGGTGAAGTTGATTTTACTCGGTCAACAATCACTTGATCTATAGATAAAATGGGAATTACCTGGGCGACAATTGCTTCTAAATCTTTTTCTAAATACTTTTCTAAAATTAAAGCTAACTCTTGAGACACTACTTCTAAGGAAGTATTAACCACTGGTGAATTTCGCAAACGATTTAACAGCAAGACAGCAATATTTTCCCAGTCCGCTGATTCAGTTAATTCATGTAACAAATTGCTACCACTCTTTTGTAAGTAATGGCGTACACTTTCCCTAGTGGTTTTTCTGAGTTGACGAACTGTACCAACGGGTAAATTTTGTAAAGATAAATCTTGGAATAATTTTTTGAGGCGATCGCGCATTTGCAAATCTTGGATTAATTCTTCTAATCGTTTATTTGTAGCCTCTTTTTCATCTAAACAAAAAGTCCTTAACCGGGTCAGAGTATTACGTAAACCAAATAAATTAGCGACTACCCAATAAGTACCGCTGGTTTTTTCACGAAAGCTATCATCAATAGTTTGAATAGTCCTATCTGTTAAAAAATCAACTATTGCTTGTCTTAAAACATCCGGTGGTAAAACAACTTGCAACAACCAATCAGCTAACCGTGTAGATTGTTCTTCACTGAGTTGAAATTCCAGTAATACCTGGTCAAAAATTTGGTTGATTTGCGCTTCTAAAAAATTTTCCTGTCTGGCCAAAACCTTCAGGAGACGGGGTAAAGACTCTCCCAGCAAATCCCGTAAAATTCCCGCCACAATTTTGGCACTTTTCTGGTTTTTATCACCTTGAATTTGCTCCAGCGCCAACTTCAATAACCAGAGAATCGCACCTTGTACCCGTTCTGTTTGTAAGAGACGCTTCGCCAGCTTTTGCAATTCTTCTGGCGTTAACAGCGATCCCATAATGGTATTAGAAATATTTTTTGCCAACCGCTCCTGATTGCGGGGAATCAACCCAGGAGTAAAAGGCACTCTGCGCCCCAGAATATAAATAGCTCGATAGGGGCGAAATAGCATTTTGATGGCTATATCATTGGTGAAATAGCCGATAATTCCACCCAGAATTGGGGGTGATACATAAAGCCAAAGATGTGACCAATCCACAGGATTTTGGATTAGGGAAAGAGGACAGGTGACAGGTGACAGGTGACAGGTGACAGTTATCGAGGTTGACTGTTCACTGTTCACTGTTCACTGTTTCCTGACTCCCAACTAGCAACTTAACATTAGTTAGTAATTACAAATTATCAATTATCAATTATCAATTATCAATTATCAATTACCAACACTCCCATCATACCGTTAGAAATGGGGTAATGTGTGGCGTTGACAAAACCTACTTTTTGTGCTAATGCTACTTGGTCTTTACCAATGGGGAAACGGTCTAAACTGGGACTAATATAAGCGTATTCTTCTTTAACACCTAAATTAGTTGCCAGGGGAACGACGAGGTTATCTAAATACCACTGCTGAAAAGCGCGGAATGTTTCGTTGTTAGGGCGATGAAAATCTAAAATTGCTGCTTTTCCACCAGGTTTGAGAACGCGATATATTTCTTGGAGACTGCGGGGAATATCTTTCACGTTTCTTAAACCATAGCCCATTGTGATGGCATCAAATTGATGGTCGTCAAAGGGTAAATTAAGAACATCAGCTTCTATCCAAGTGATAGGAGGTTGGGGGTAATGGCTTTGGCAACGTTCTTTGGCAGTTGTGAGTAAGTTACAGGAAAAGTCTACACCATAAACTTTTCCCGTCATTCCTGCGCGTCGTGCCAATCTAAAGGTTAAATCACCACTACCACAGCATAAATCTAAACAGGTATCTCCGGGTTTAGCTCCACTCCATTTAACGGTCATTTCTTTCCATATCCGGTGTTGTCCCAAACTTAACCAATCGTTTAATTGATCATAAACTGGGGCAATACGGTCAAAAATGTTACGAATTTCGTTGTTTATGGGTGCTTGGTAGTTGGTCATCCGATTTTAGATTTTAGATTTTGGATTGATAAAAGACTTTTGTTGCTGTCACCAGTCCCCAATCACCAGTCCCCAGTCACCAGTCACCTACTGCAACTACTAGAAAGAGCGATCGCCACTAATTGCACTGACAGATGAATGAGGTTAAGTTCATCTTCCCTTAAATTACAAGGTTTTTGCCACTGGAGCGATAATACTCCTAACATCTGCTGACGATAAATAATTGGGATAATTAAATGTGCTTGGACTCCAGCAGCTTGGTAATGAGTAAGAGTATTGAGATTAGGGTCTTTAGGGATATTTAAACAAGATTGGATTTGAGCAGTGGCGATCGCTGCTTTGGCGAGTGGATCTTCACAGAGCCAATTTTCAACTCCTCCTGTCACACTGTAAGCTCCCTGGGTTGCTACCAGAGTATTTTCTTCTATAAGTTGTACAATACAACCATCAGCAGCAAAAGTTTCACTAAAGGCTTTAGCAATGGAAGTTAAAATTTCCTCTATGCTAGAAGCAGCTTGGGTGACTTCCACCAGCACAGTCAACAACTGTATTTGTGCATTAGCGCGACGCAGTTCTTCTGTTCGCTGTTTCAGTAAATCATAAGTTGCTGCTGCTCTTTGGACTACTTCCTTGAGTTCTCCAGAGTCCCAAGGTTTGGTAATGTATTTGAAAACTTGACCACTATTAATTGCTTCTACAAGGTCTTCAATATCTGTAAACCCAGTGAGGATAATTCTCACGGTATCGGGAAATTGTGGTAAAGTCCGGCTCAGAAATTCAGTTCCTTTCATTTCTGGCATTCGCTGATCGGAGATAATGACTGCTACTTCTCCTTCTTGTTCGAGCAATTGCAAAGCATTTACACCACTGTCAGCTTTGAGGACGTTAAAATCACGACGAAAGGTACGATAAAGTAGATCCAGATTATCTGGTTCATCATCCACTACCAGGATTTTGAGTTTTTTTGCACGTTCACGACTACTGAATTGAGAGCGCACTTGCTCAATTTCGAGATTTGTGTTACCCATAAATTTCTTTATATGTTCTTCACAATTTTGTTATATTCCATACACAGCAGAGTTGAAAATCCTGATTTTTAGCAATTCAACATCAACCAAGCTGTGAAACAAACAACCTCAATTTAAAATCCAAAATCCATAATCTAAAATTCGCACATTTAAGGGATAATTAAGAGCTTAATTACTAATCACCATATTAAATTGAAGTTTGCTCTTCCGATTATGACTGAACTACCATCCAACACACAAGATACAGGGAATGCTGCTAATGATACAGCACAAGAATTATTAGTAAAATTGAGACAAAAACAAGGTAACTGGGTGGAATGGGGAGTAGCGATCGCCTACCTCCAAAAAAACGGTTACAATCCCCAAGAAATCTTTGAGTCCACTGGATTTGAGCCAATCCAACAAAATCAGGTGATTGTTGGCGCTCAAGTTTACAGTTCTTTAGAAAAGTTTGGTGCATCGGAAGCAACACGGGTATACTATGGTACAAGAGCTAGTGATATTCTTTATGAACTGCGCTTACTGACTCAAGAGGATCGAGCCGCAGCGGCTGATTTGATTTTTTTACATAAACTTGATGTAGACGAAGCGCGGGAAGTTGCTAAAGCAATCAAAGATTTTTCTCGCTTTTCTACCCCACCACAAGGTTTTACGAACGATCCAGGGGATGCAGTCGCTTATCAAGCTTGGAAATTAGCTAGACAGAACTCGGATTTACAAGAGCGATCGCGCTTAATTGCTAAGGGTTTGCGTTTTGTTCACTCGCCCACAGCTAGGAAACAAATCGAACAACTATTAACTGATTTTACCGTAGTTCCCCAACGTCCCGCCCCCATTCTACCCTTTTTCCGGTTAGAGTCAGATGAAGAACTACCCCGGCTTGTACCTGTAGTGGGTGAATTACCATTGACACCACAAGCTGTAAAAGCTGTACCAATAGTTACAGAAATTGAACCATTTAAAATTGTCAAATTTGCAGGGGAACAAGCTTGGGTAGCTTTACCAGGTTGGCAAGTGTTACGATCTGCGGAAGATCCAGTAGTCATTATTGCTAGTAGCGATATTTTCCCTAACCCAAATCAAACGAAAATAGAACCTGTTTTAGTTGTGATAGATCGCAATCAAAGAGATTGGGATGCTTCTAGTTATTTTGCCTTTGATAATTCTGGAGAAGTTGATTTTCAATGGTTTGAAACTGCACCAGAAAATACTTTGTTAGGTAAAGTTATTATCATTTTACGTCCTAAGAAAGTTCTCGATGAAGAATTTACCAAAGATGCTTGGCAAATTGATGAGTAAAAATTGATAATTGGTGACTGGGGACTGGGGACTGGGGACTGGTGATTGGTGATTGGTGATTGGTGATTGGGTAATCAGTTTTATGATTCCCTATCAACTATCAACTATCACCAATTATGAACTATAAATTATGAATTATGAATTACATATCATCTATCAACCAATTAAGAGAAAATATTAACAAAATTCGTGAAAGTTTGCGATCTGGACAAACACAAATGGCAAACTGGGAAACAGGACCTTTAGCTGTATCTGCTGTTCCGGGTGCTGGTAAGTCTACGGGGATGGCCGCTGCTGCTGCAATTGCCATAGCACGTCAATATCAGCATTCTGTGAATAATGATAAAAATTATCGCCGTCAGTTGGTAGTTGTTACTTTTACCCGTTCTGCTGCTGCTAACCTAAAATTAAAAATCCGCGACAAGTTAAAAGAATTATCCTTACCACAAACTGGCTTTGTTGTTTATACCCTACACGGTTTAGCCTTAAATATTGCCAGTCGTCATCCTGAGTTATCAGGTTTACAGTTAGATGAAGTCAAATTAATTACTCCTAATCAAAGTCATCGCTTTATTAGACTAGCAGTGGAACAATGGATAAATAACCATCCTGCCCTATATCGCCGCTTGTTAGAAGGTCAGCAATTTGACGGAGAAGAAACAGAAAAATTGCGTCGTCAGTCAGTGCTGAGAACGGAAGTATTACCAGATTTAGCTTATACCGTGATTCATGAAGCTAAAAGCTCGGGAATATTACCGGAAAAACTTTATTTATGGAGTGAAAAAAGTCAAGATTCTTATCAAATTTTACGTATTGCTGCGGGACTGTATGAACAATATCAAAAAATCATGAAATTACAGGATTTCATTGACTATGATGATATGATTTTAGGGGCATTGCAGGTATTAAAAAATAAGAGCGCTTTACAGATTGAAAAAAACAAAATTTTCGCAGTTTTTGAAGATGAAGCCCAAGATTCTAGTCAACTACAAACGCAACTTTTAGAAAAATTAGCAAGTGAGGAAGATGAAAATGAAAATAATTTAAATAAATCGAAATTGAATTTAGTCAGAGTTGGTGATCCTAACCAAGCGATTAATTCAACTTTTACCCCTGCTGATCCAATTTATTTCCGAGAATTTTGTGAACAGTGTAATGTTGATAAACGACTAGCAACAATGAATCAAGCAGGGCGTAGTAGCAGAATTATTATTGATGCTGCTAACTTTGCTTTAGAATGGGTAAATAGTCATTGGTTAGCCACAAATAAAAACAGACAAACACCATTTTTAGATCAAAAAATTGAGGCTGTTAATTTTGATGATCCTCAACCAGATGCGAATCCCACACCAGTGGGAAAAGGGTTAGAATTATATAGTCCTCGTGACATTTATCATACAGTTGAGTTAATTTCTCAGAGAGTTGTAGAGTTATTTAAGGAAAATTCCCAAGCTCGTGCGGCGGTATTAGTGCGAGAAAATCGCCAAGGTAGATGGTTAGCAGCAGCTTTAGAACCGATATGTAAAGAACATAAAATTAAACTTTATGATGTAGGAGAACAAGAAAGGCGTTCTCATGTACCTCAAGAGATTTTATCATTATTGCAATTTTGCGATCGCCCCCATTCTCCTGATTATTTAAAAGCTACCTTAGATGTTTTAGTACAACGTCAATTAATTCCCACCCAAGATATTAACACCCTTGCTATTTTACCAGAAGAATTTTTATATCCTGGACCATTAGCAACTCCCCAAACAGAAACAGTACAAAAAGCTGCTCATTTATGTCGAAGTTTACTTCGCGCTCGTTTAGAATTACCACTTTATCAAATCATTTCTTTTTTAGCTTTAACATTAAAATATGATCAAGCAGAATTAGCCACAGCAGACAAACTTGCAGAACGAGTAAACCTGCAAATGTTTGGTAATAATTCAATGGGTGCAATGCTTTCTGCTTTAAGTGAAATTGTCAATTCTGAACGATTTGAGCCAGTAGATACAGACAATTTAGAAGAACAATATACCAAAAAAGGACAACTAACAATTATCACTATGCACAAAGCCAAAGGGCTAGACTGGGATTATGTATTTTTGCCTTTTTTACATGAAAATTTAATTCCTGGAAGTTTTTGGGTTCTTCCCCAAAGTCAATTTTTAGGTGATTTTACATTATCAGAAGTAGCACGCGCCCAAATTCGTGCAGCACTCCATCACAAAGGAGAAAATATATCCCAAATACCATCTCAAATACCTCATGTTAGTCAAGCTTGGGAAGATGCAAAATATCTGAAAATGGCGGAAGAATATCGTTTACTTTATGTGGCTATGACTAGGGCTAAAAAGTTGTTATGGATGTCTGCGGCTCAACAAGCACCCTTTACATGGAGTAAACCGAATAATTTACAAGCTTCTGCACCTTGTCCGGTATTTGCAGCTTTAAAACGTCAGTTTTCTGAAAATGTGATGAATTTAGCTGTATTAACTGCGGGAAACTAAACATTTGTAACCAACCACTCCAGGCACAGAGTACACAGAGAAAAGAAAAAATGTTAACTGCACTGGGTGGGAATATGGGGAACAAAATTAAACTAAAAATAGTAAATAACTTGGTATATCTTGTCAATAATTAGGTAGCAAACACATTATGTTACTTTCTCATCTAAAGAATAACGGTAAATTATCGAAAGCAATTGTTTTAACTTTGGCTTTAAGCAGTCTGCTGGCCTGTGGAGTTGATATTAGTAATAATCATACATCTGGAGCTATTCCTAGCGGGGAACAAATACAAATAGCCCAAAATACGTTACCTAGAAATATTTCTGAGGCGGTGTTAAGAGATGCTTCTGTGCGTTCTAGGGTACAAGTATCTGATTTGAAAATTTCTCAGGTGACTCAGACTACTTTTAGTAACCGTTGTATTTTTGAGTTTAAAAAGGGTTGCACTAAAGAATATAAACCAATTCAGGGTTGGGTTGTAGTTGTGCAGGTAAAAGAGCAATCTTGGACTTATCATGTTAGTCAATCTTCGCAAATTGTGATTGAGCCAAATATTAATTTTTTTAATGCTTCTCAACTGCCAAGAAATATTGCTAGTAAGGTTTTAAATGATGTGGCTAATCGTTCTGGTGTAAACAGAAATTCTCTGAGAATTTATAGTTCCACATCTAAAATTTTTAGTAATTCTTGTGTGTTTAATTTTGGTGAAGTCTGTGCTGAAATTTATCAACCTGTAGAAGGTTGGGTTGTAGTTGTGAAGGTAAAAGAAGAGTCTTGGACTTATCATGTCAATAAGTCTGGTTCGCAAATTGTCATTGATCCGAAAATTAAAGCTAATGAGGGTTCTCCACTACCAGAAAAAATTGCGGAAAAAGTTTTGAATGATGCTTATCAACGTTCTCGGTTACAAACTATAGGTATCAGGATTACTCGTACTGTGCAAAAAACTTTTAGTAATTCCTGTGTGTTTAATTTTGGTGAAATCTGTACTCAACAATATGATCCTGTTGAGGGTTGGGCAGTGGTTCTCAAAGTGAACAATCAATTTTGGACTTATCATGTAGATCGTACAGGTTCACGCATTGTTTTAGATCCCAAGGTGACAGGTGACAGGTGACTGGGGACTGGGGACTGGGGACTGGGGACTGGGG
>NZ_JAQMTI010000169.1:0-5094 GCF_028329225.1 Sphaerospermopsis kisseleviana CS-549
CCAGTCACCAGTCACCAGTCACCAGTCACCAGTCACCAGTCACCAGTCACCAGTCACCAGTCACCAGTTTACCTACCAATATTTGGCTCAAATTTCAAATAAGTACCTCCCAAACCTTCAACAATACTGCGGGTATTTGCATCTATCATTTTTTGATAGGTTTCTCCATCACTACCAGGTTTACCTAGTCCATCAATATAAAGTTGTCTATCAAAAAGTTTCACATTTGCTTTGCTGGTAATAGGTTGAAGTGACATAAGATTAATTGTTGTATCTGCAAAAACTGTTGGTGCTTTTGTTTTTTGAATATATTGGGCTAAATTTTTCACTTTTGTATCTGTTAAATTATCTTCATTCCTAATATCTGCTAAACTACCTTTATAGGGAAAACCATAAGCTTTGACATAATAAATCATGGCTTCGTGGGTTGTTAGCAATTTGCGATTTTTATCAGGAATAGTGGCAAGTGTAGACTTAACCCAGTTGTTTAGTTCATTTAATTCTTGGGTTAATTTACTGGTATTGCTACTATATTCTTTTTGATGTTGAGGTAATATTTTACTTAAATTACTATTAACTACTTCTGCCATTTTAATAGTATTTTTCACATCATGCCAAATATGTGGTTCAGTGAAACTTTTACCATTTTTACGTAATCTTTCAGGTGTGGTGACAGCACGTTGAGCAACTGCTATTTTGGGTGCATTATTTTGAGCATTTTGAATAACTTTAATTAAAATTGGTTCAAAATTATAACCATGATATAAAATAAGTTTAGCTTGTTCAATGGCTTGAATATCTTCTGGTGTCGGTTCATAAATACTCGGATTTAAACCAGGAGGAATTAAACAAGTCAAGTTTATTGTTTCTCCCGCAACTTGTTTAGTTAAATCACATAATACACTGGTAGTTGCCACTACTTGAGGAAGATTTTTGTTAATATTTTGCGTCTGATTATACTGAATATATCTGGTATTGAAATTGCGATTGTTGCAACCAGAAAATCCCAGGGAAATCACCAATAAGGCAATATTTAATAAATTCTTGTATATGATTTTTTTTGTCATAAATAACTGCTATTTCTAAATTAAATTTAAATCAAAAAATAGGGAGCATTCCAAATGTGTAAATTTATGTTGATCTAACGAAATAAAACGCTCCCAGATCCTGATATGATTGAACCACAAAGGGCGCAAAGGACACAAAGGTAAGAGGTTTTAAGAGATTTTTTAGTGTTGCTGGGGTTATTTTTTCAAAGTTGGGATGCTCCAAAAAATATTGTGGTGTTTTAAGAGCTAAATTAATCAAGTAGTAAAGGCACAGACATGAGTAATACTGTGCCGGAATTTGGTTTCATAATTGCTAACTTGATTAAAAGTCAGCACTAGGTAATTTACCTTGCAACTTATGAAAATTAGATTGAACACAAGCACTACAACTGCAACCAATATTATTTAAAATTTGCTGGTTTTGTTGTTTGAAAATGGGTTTTGTTAATTCGGGAATTGGTTGTACAGATGCCGCTACAATCTGATCAGAAGTAGCTACAGTCTTCCATCTAGTAGATGCTTGTGCTGGACTTACTAGCAAAAACAAAGATGCTAAAAACAGATGACAAGCCAGAAAAATCAGTTTAGTTATGTTTTTAGTTATGTTCATAGTTCACCCTTAAAGGCTGCTGATACAGCATAACCAATTATTCAACATTAGTCATTAGTTTTTGACCAAATTAGTAGCTCTCCTTGTTCCCCACCAGCGGCTAAAAATTTACCTTGGGGATGCCAAGCTAAAGTAGAAAAACCACCACGTACACCTGTGAGAATTTGCGATACTTCAAAATTATCGTTCCATAAACATAACCACCCATCAGCACCAGCAGAAGCAAGTATATAACTTTGGGGTGCATAGGCGATCGCATTAATTATATCCACATGATTGGTTAAAATTCGCGCTTCCCAACCTAAAGATTCATCCGCTGATTTTTCCCAAACTACCACACCTTCCACACTGGAAGCAGCTAAAAGCGGCGCACCTGTAGAAGTTGTAATTTCTGACCAAGCTAACTGACGAATTTTACCTGGAAAACCACGCATAACCCAAGGATCAGGATTTTCCCATTCTAAAACGGTGACGCTACGATCCATATTTCCTGACGCTAAATATTTACCATTAGGTGACCAAGCCATTGCTACACTAACTGTACCCATAGCTAAAATATAAGGTTCATCATCCCAATCTTCACTATTCCAAATTTTCAAACCTTGATAACCACCAATAGCTAAATATTTTCCATCTTTACGCCAATCAATTCCTAAAATTGATGAATTTTCAAAGTTAAGAGTGACAACAATTTTTTCTGTTTCTGCATCCCATACTTGAACATAACGCCCTAAACTAAAAGCTAATAGATTATTAGTATGATTCCAAGCCAATTTATCAACCCAAGCAGGGGCATTTTCTAAGGTTTTAATTAATTGATTTTCTCGCCAAATCTTTACTTTTCCATCTTGTCCACCCACGGCTAAATATTTACCATCAGCGGAAAAAGCTACACAGTCTATTGATTTACCTGTAGTTGTTTGTAAGTGAGTAATTTCGCAATTTTCCCAGATGACAACTTCTCCCGCAGCAGATATTACAGCCAGTTTTTCACCTGTGGATGACCAATTTAGAGAGGTGATATAATCTGCAAGATGACCTGAATAGTAGGTTGTAAATTCTTGAGGTTTGTTAATTGTGAAGTTCATATATTAGGTAATTGGTGACTGGTGATTGGTGATTGGGAAAAGTCTTTTTCTCACCATCTCTATTATCAGGGTTTAGCACTGCTAAACCCCTACGAATCCTGACTTTCTACAAATCCTGACTTTCTAAACAATACAAGCCAGAAAATCTTGTTTTAACTTGGCTTCATCTAAATTACGTCCAATAAAAACAAGTTCATTTTTTCTGGTTTCATTCTCTTTCCAAGGTCTATCGGCTTTACCATCAAAAATCATGTGTACACCTTGGAAAACAAAGCGGTTATCTTCACCAGCAATGTTTAAAATGCCTTTCATGCGGAAAATATCAGTTCCTTTGGTGCTAAGTAATTCTGACATCCAAGCATTTAATTTTTCCCCATCTATTGCACCTGATTCTACTAAAGCTATAGAATAAACACTTTCATCATGTTCATGGGCATCTTCACCTAAGAAGTTAGGATCAATTTCTAAAGCGCGTTCTAAATCGAAGGCATTTACCCCCAATAAAGCATCCATTGATAATTCAGAATTTCGGGTGCGGTAAATTTTCGCCATTGCATTCATTGAACGAATGCGTTTTTCTAATTCCTCTAAAATTTCTGGTGTGACTAAATCAGTTTTATTTAATAAAATCACATCAGCAAAAGCAATTTGTTCTTGGGCTTCGTCTGCTTCCCAATGTTGCCAAATATGTTTGGCATCTACCACCGTAACTACTGCATCTAGTGATAGTTGACTCTGCATATCTTCATCAACAAAGAATGTCTGAATCACAGGTGCAGGATCGGCTAATCCGGTGGTTTCAATTACTAAATGATCAAATTTATCCCGGCGTTTCATCAAATTACCAATGATGCGGATTAAATCACCACGCACTGTACAACAAATACAGCCATTGTTCATTTCAAATATTTCTTCATCTGCATCAATTACTAATTGATTATCAATGCCTACTTCCCCAAATTCATTGACGATAACTGCTACTTTTTTACCATGTTGGTAGGTGAGAATATGGTTGAGGAGGGTAGTTTTTCCCGCACCTAAATAGCCAGTTAAAACGGTTACGGGTACGGTATTTGCTATTTCTGAAGTCATCATAATTTTAAGGCAATTTTTAGATAATTTGATGATTGGTTCGTTGGCTATCAACAGTTAGGAGTCAGCTTTTTAACACTTATGTCAAAAATTCTTGTTTGCCATCTAGCAGTTAACCCAAATATTCTGACTCCTGACTCCTGACAGTCATTGAGAATCATTCTCTGTTTAACACATATTGGTTAAAAATGGCAGTATTGCATCAAAAACAATTGCTGGATATTCCTCATGAAGTCCCAAAGTACCAGGAATAATCACGCTGGTAATTTTTGGTAACTTTGCTAAAGCGTCCATTTCTTGCCGTGATTTTGGTGGACTAGACGCGCCTATAAATGCCATGATGGGAACGTTTACGGACTCAACCAAGGATAAAAATTCCGCTTGACTGTGAATAGTATCAATGTTGCCAGTGACAAAGGCCGCAGATGCAAATCTGGCGTTTGGTTGTTGGGTGGTTTGCCATTTTTCGGCGATAAATTCGGGTGTAAGTTTAGTTGTATCAGTGAAAACGTGACGGCGATACATCCAACTTAAAAAGGATGGGGTAGTGTTTAGCTTGTAGAGTGCTTGACCGAAAATAGGCGATCGCACCATCCCCCGCACCATAGCAGCTATATTGGCATTTGCCCCCATTGTTGGCAAGGGTCCGCGCCAAGTCGGTGCTAACAAGACAATTTTAGAAATAGCTTCTGGTTGTTTAAATGCCAGCTTTAAGACATAACCAGTAGCATGACCCGCAGCAACCACAATAATTGGAGTATTAAAAACAGATTTCACAAAATCTGCTAAAAATTGCTCATATATGGCGGGATTGTAATCTAAACTCAAGCGTGAACTTTCACCAAAACCCGGCCAGTCAATAGCAGTAACCTGAAAATGGGTAGAGAGTAACTTGGCAAGTTCTCCCACTTCTCCCCGTGTGGAAACGCTACTAAAAGCAGGAAGTAATAAAAGTGGTGAACCCTCCCCTATGGTTTCATAAACCACCCGCAACGGCTGATTTTGCCAATTCCAGGGAAATTCTTTAACTTCACCAGCAAATACACCAGTAGTAGATAAAGTCGTCATTGGTGATTGGTAATTGGTAATTGGTAATTGGTAATTGGTTATTTTCTCCGATACAAAAAAGCTAACTAATGCTAACAAAAGTTGGCTTTTTCTTCCTGTTTCACCCTAGCAGTGTCGGCACTATCTAGTCCACAGGCTAACACGATCAATCTGACCGCTTCTTTTTTTAAATTAATCGCAGCGTTTA
>NZ_JAQMTI010000170.1:0-12202 GCF_028329225.1 Sphaerospermopsis kisseleviana CS-549
CACCAGTCCCCAGTCCCCAGTCACCAGTCCCCAGTCCCTAATCACCATTCACTAACATCTTTACATTATGCCAACTTACAAAGGAATTTCCAGCGAAGCCTTCAGACATCCACTAGATCGCCAAGCCGAGGAAGCTTTACGCAGTTTACCGGGCTTTGATTTAATCGCTCGTAAATTTGTGGAATTTGTCTATGAACGTCCGCAATTAATTTATTTAATGGGCAATAATATCCAAGTTGGACCACGCCAATATTCCACTATTTACCAGATGTTTCGCGAATGTGTACGGGATTTGGATATTTACCCAGAACCAGCACTATTTATTTCACAAAACCCCCAAGCCAACAGCTACGCACTAGGGCAAGAAAATCCTTACATAGTAGTTAACACTGGTATACTCGACTTACTCAATGAAGCCGAAATTAGGACAGTATTAGCCCATGAACTGGGGCATATTAAATGTGGTCATACTATTTTAATTCAAATGGCGATGTGGGCAATGAGCGCCGCTTCTACCATTGGCGAATTAACCTTTGGTTTGGGAAATTTAGTCACTCAAGCTTTAATTTTTGCCTTTTTTGAATGGCGACGTAAAGCCGAATTATCCGCAGATCGCGCCGCATTATTAGTCATGGATGACCTCAATACAGTCATCTCAACCATGATGAAAATATCAGGCGGTAGTAATAAATATGCCCATGAATGTAGTTTACAAGAATTTGTTCAGCAGTCAGAAAAATATCAAACACTAGATGATAATAGACTCAATCAAGTATATAAATTTCTCATGTATAATGGCGCTCAAGGAATGATGATGAGTCATCCTTTTCCTGTAGATAGAGTGCATTATTTACGCACTTGGGCAGTATCAGAAGAATATCAGCAAATCAAGCAAGGTAACTATCAAACAACCCCATCAGAAGGTGCAGTAAATGTTAAAGTTGAAACACCTGAAGATGAAGCAGAAACATTAAGAAAACAAATTGAAGAATTACAAAAAGAAATTGACAAAATGAGAAAGTGAGGTAATGGGTAATGGGTAATGGGTAATGGGTAATTGGTGATTGGTAATAAAATTTTGGATTTTGGATTTTGGATTTTGGATTTTGGATTTTGGATTTTGGATTTTGGATTTTGGATTTTGGATTGTATTTCATGAACTCCAATCTAATAGGATGTTTGAAAAGTTTTTAATGTATAAATAAACCCCTCTCCAAACCTCTCCCCGACGCGGGGAGAGGCTTTGAAACCCCCATTCCCTTGCAGGGAAGGGGGGAAGGGGGGTTAGGTTTCTAGAGATTATCGGTTTCATCTAATACTTTTCAAACAACCTCTAAAATCTAAAATCTAAAATCTAAAATCTTGTCCCAGTCCCCAGTCCCCAGTCACTAACTTTCTGGTTCGCAGTCAGGAACACCTTCTCTAAATACCCGACTAGCGAGAATATCAACCGCTTCAATGGTAATTAAATCTTGTTTATTTAATTTTTTGCCACTACTCAATAAACGATTAGCTTGACGCAAACGCGCCCTGTCTATAGCATTTCTCACACTACGAGCATTAGCAAAATGGGGCATATTCTTCCGTCTAATTAAATATTCACGGAAAGCTGTTTCTGCTTCTGAACTAAAACAATAGTTCTGATTTTTGACTATAGATTGAGCGATAATCATCAAATTATCAACACTATAATCATTAAACTCAATGTGTAACCCAATCCGGGAATTCATTCCTGGATTACTATGAAAAAAATGCTCCATTTGAGTTTTATAACCAGCAAGAATGACAACTAAATCATCTCGCTGATTTTCCATTACCTGCATCAAAATTTCAATGGCTTCTAAACCGAAATCTCCGGGATGATCAGGACGATATAAAGTATAAGCTTCATCAATTAACAAAACACCACCCATTGCATTATTTAACACTTCTCTGGTTTTGGGTGCGGTTTGTCCAATACCTTGGCCAACTAAATCATCTCTCGTGACTAAAATTACGCTTTCTTTGCGGATGTATTCTAAACGATAGAGAATTTCCGCCATCCGCATAGCTACAGTAGTTTTACCCATGCCTGGATTGCCTAAAAAGGTCATGTGTAAACTAGGCGCACCGGCATCTAAACCCAGACTTTTACGGATACGGTCAACCAACAACAAGGCCGCCATTTCTTTAATCTTGGTTTTGACGGAATTTAAACCGACTAATTCCTGATCTAATTTATCAAGAATGTCTTGTACTTGAGATTCCCGGAAAGCAGTCTCTAAATCAATTTCTCTTTCTTCAGTAAGGTTATTGTTGATTGCGGTTTTTTCTAATACCTGTTCACTCATGACTATCACCTCTGATCATGACTTTTGATAATGACTTTGATGATAGCGTCAAGTTGGGAAATATAAAAGAATGTAATTCTAATACCTCTTATATATATTTCTTTATTATCAATTTCTGAATTTAGTCATAGAGAAAAAATATAGGTAATTGGTAAAATTTCACCGGGTTTTCAATCTCTGTCCCTAAACGTAGGAAAATTGTGAGAGTATGACTTATTCTCCAGTCTTAAATTTGATTTAGGTTGTTCTCAACATGAATATTCAATTGACAAAACGGTTATTAGCGTTAGTGCTTGTTGTTTTTTTAGCTTTGTTATTACCAGAAATTACTATAGCTTCTGCTGATAGTTCATCTAGTTCATCTATTTCTCCTCAAGTCATTTTCACTGCATTTAGCGAAAATACTAAAGATACTATTACTGTTTCCGAAAATGATTTAACTCCCCAGGAACGTCAAAAACTGCAAGCTGTCCGTCAAAGACGCAACAAGGAAATTCTGGTAGTTTTAGATGTTGAACAACAGAAACAACTTGCCTATCATTTACATCATGGTAGTAACCTTAACGAAGCAATAGAAGCGGTTAATTTAAGCTCAGAGCAAAGGGATTTAATTAATGCAATTATGGATTTTACTAATTTGAAATTGCAGGGAATTTTTTCCCATCATGCTTTACTTGACCGTCGTCAATAAGTTTATAGCAATTCCCTTGAATTTAGTAAAGTAAAATATTTAGATACCCCTTATTCAGCAGTCCTCCGACTTCTTTTATTTCAGGACTTACGCAAAAAATAACGAAAGTAGAACACCGATTGATTAATCGTAAGGGCGAAGCATTCGGACAGGTCTAATGGTTTCAGCGATAGGTTATCACCCGAATGCTTCGCCCCTACAAGGTAAAGGGTTTTAGCTATTTTGACTTGTACTGAGCGACTTGTACTGAGCGACTTGTACTGAGCGCAGTCGAAGTAAGTCGAAGTAAGCCGAAGTGCTTTCAAAAAGTGCAAGCTTTTATGAGGTGGCAACTGAAAAACCTTGCACTTAATTCCTACTTAAAGAAAAAATAGTTCCTATCCAACTCTTGAAACTGTCACCGTGGCGTAGCATCTGTCACTGGTCCTTCACAGATAACTTTTTCAGCAAACCCTAACTAACCAGTAACTTCAGCCATTTCAATCACACGGCCTTCATAGTCCTTCACCAAAAAATTCAAAGGTTTTTGATTGCGAATTTTAAACTTCAAACCCCGCACTTCCACCCGCATTAAAATCAACTCCAAACAATCACGGTCAAAACAAACATGACGCTCTTGATTTTTAGTTCCTAAACTCGCACCAGTAATAATGTGCAGTTGAGTATTTTTCTTTAATTGATACCATAGTCCATCACTGCCATTAGTCATGGTTTTATTAGACCAACTGGGACTAGAAGACATATAAAGCGGATCAATCCCGGTTGCACCAATAGTTTGTTCGTAGTTGTAGTAATAGTGCAAAGGTACTTCCGCAGCGGGCAAATCTAGCAAACCTTCATAGAGTTGTCGGGCAATTTCCAAATCTGAAACCATCACAGTATAAACTTTTGGGGCGCTGGTAAGAAACATCCACATTGCACCAGCATAAGCCGCCAACAGCATAATCATAATGCCTTGGGTAGAGAAAAGGCTATCCAAAGGCAAGGAAGGTAAGAAAGAAGCTAAAGTCAAGGAACTATGCAAGATAGGTATCAAATTAGCTGCTATAACCATGAATAAATGAAGATTGTATAAAGGAGCGGCTTTTAGTATCGTCAATAAAGACTAGCATATAGCCATTTTTTTAGTTTATCTCAGGAATAGGCGACTGGGGACTGGGACAAGATTTTAGATTTTAGATTTTAGATTTTAGATTGGAGTTCATGAAATACAATCCAAAATCCAAAATCCAAAATCCAAAATCCAAAATCCAAAATCCAAAATTTTATTACCAATCACCAATCACCAATTACCCATGACTGTTTACTAACCTTGACTATGTATATTTTAACAACCATTTACTAAAACGCTTGTGCAAATACCATCCTTTCCTGAAGCTAACCATCCGCTGGTGAAGTCGCTGTTTCATCACAGTGATCAAGAACTGCTGACTTTGTTGAGGCGCTATCCTGATCATGGCAAATACTTTACTGCTATTTTTTGCCGTTATAGCCCTATAGTCTATACTTTGATTCAACATTCGGCGCGATCGCCTGTCCAGGCAGATTATCTATTTGCGCTGACTTGGCGACATATATATTATGAACTCGGTGGACTATATTTAACTAACCCAGAAACAGGGGAAGAAGTATTAACTCTGCAAAACTGGTTAATCAACATTACAGCTTTTTGTATTAATGAAATGAAACTACCACCAACGGAGGCTATTCATTATTCACTTAAAGACACGTCACCCCCGTTATGGTGTTATATAGAACAGGCATTAGATCAAGTACCGCCATTATTGCGCTTGATTGTCTTAATGGCGCAAACTTTCCATTGGAGTGAAACTCGCATTTCTGCTTACTTACAAGCTGAAGGTGAAAAAATTTCTCCTCAACAAGTAGCCAATTTGCTTCAAGAAGGTTATCGTATGCTAGAAGACAAATTACCAGCTGATATTCACGCTATTTACTTAGATGAAGATACTGCTTAAAGCTGAAGATGCTATCCGTCGTCGCTTGGGTATAGCTCGTGATCATCAGGATTTTCACAATCAGATTTTTGCACTTAATAATCATTGATAATTTATCGCCCGAATGCTGATGCTTCCAGCACGCTTCGCGAATGCCCGTACAGGAGTCAGGATAAAAATGACTAATAACTAATAACTAATAACTAATTCAAAAACACTGATCCATTTGATTCAATTCTCATTACACTTCTATCCTGGTTGACATCAGTTGTTTCTTTTAATGTCACTTCTAAAATTCCTGTTTCTTCACCAGGTTTAGGTGTCACCATCAAAAGTCCTCCATCTTGTCTTTGAAATGTCACTGTGACAGGTGTATTCAAACCGCGAAGGGTGACATCTGATTTACCTGCTAATGTACGTGGTTCTGTATCACCAATTACTTGATAAGTTATATCTGTCCTTGTATTATTAATTAATTGGATATTTGCTTTACCATTTGCTAAATCAATTCTGGTGCTGGGTTCTTGTCTTTGTTCTGGTGCAGGTGGTTGTAACACCCTACCGGAAATGGGAGGAGTTGGTTGTTGTTGCGTATCACTTCCCGGTATATACCCCCGCTGGTAAAGATTATAAGGCGGTTCATTAAAAATAGTAGGATTGGGATTAAGTGGTGATGGTGCTTCACCTCCAACACCTAAACCTCTTTGGTAAGGTAATGGGATAACAGGAATTGGTATTATCCCTAGTTGCATGAGTCTGAGAGTTAAAGCATTAGGGGGACATCCTGCGGGAACTAATACCCTATAATTATGTGGTTCTTCGTAGAAAATACCCGGACAAGGATTCACTTTAGAAGTCGGTTTTGGTGACATTTGTTGTGCCATTCCAACTTGAGGAATAACTGATAAACCAATCAGTAAACTACCACAAACAGTCCCAACTAATTGAGTATTTTTGGCAAAATTCATTCCTCTTACTCCTGTAATTTGATTTGAGATTTTGGATTTTGGATTTTGGATTTTAGATTGTAGATTTTAGATTGTAGATTTTAGATTGTAGATTTATATCCCCTCTTCCCTCTACCACTTTCACCAATTACCAATTACCAATTACCCATCACCAATTACCCATCACCAATTACCCATCACCAATTACCTAATTAACCTTCTTCCCAAAGTTGGCGAATTTTATCAGGCAACCAGATGGAAATTTCTTGAATTATTTCTGGTGATAATTCGTCTTTTGTGGCAGAAAATACAGCTTTAATTACTTGTTCTACTTCTACATTTGGTGGCATTCCACCTTCATTTGCAATTCTAAATAAAAAGCGATCGCTATCAATTCCTTTAAACATTCCTATCGGTTGTAAAGGTGGACGTATGCGGCTTAAAAATGCCACAATTGGATTTGTATCATGCCATAAATCAGCAATTTCTAATTGCAGGGATTTATCTTTAGTTATTTCTGCTGGTTCATGCAGTTCTACTTCTACTCTGTCAGCAGTTTCAGTATTCATTAAATCCCGCATTACCCGAAATACAACTTCTGTTAAATCTCTTGCATCAAAAATATCTGTCACCCCACTTTTAACCATCACCTTTTCTAAAAAAGGTAGATTTTTATCAGCAATAGCAACTGCTGGTTTTCCATTTGATACTTTTGGTTTATTATCTTCTAATTTCTCTAATAGTTTCTGACCTTTTTCCGTCATTTCTGCTTTTTTGAAAGTAATCAAATGTGGTAATGGTCCATCCGGTGCGCCCAGAGTATTAGCAATTCGCAAATCAAATTCCTGGGGATGAATTAAATCAGGAACATCTTCTTGAGTTGCGTAAGCATTACCTGTAAACTCAGCATTGATATAATGCTTTTGATTTAAATAATCTAAATGTCCTAAAAAGTCAGCAATTGTGATTCTATGTCCAGGAAAATCATCTTGATTAAAATGTATTTCGTGCATTCCCTGACCAGTTGCGTTGATTTTTTTGAGTAAATTGTAAGTGACATCTTCTCTGATATAAATTGGCATTTAATCCTCCTATATTCTATATAGAACCAATTTTTAATCAATATTAATAGACATTCCAATCTATCAATGAAATCAAAATTCAAAATTTAATTAGTGATGTGTACGGATTTTTGTTCAAAATTCAAATATTATTCCTATAGATATAGCGTTTCCCAGTCTCATGAGGTACACTCTAATTTATTTACTGTTCTCAATTCTCAATTCTCAATTCCCAATTCCCAATTCCCAATTCCCTAACATAAAAAACTTTGTACCTCACTAGCTTGGTAAATGCTATTCTCATATTAAATTATGCAACTAGCTTTCTTCATCTATCACAAGAAACAAATGTTGCATAAATAAGTAACTCAACCGTAAAAAATGTCATACCTAATATCCAGATCCCCGACTTCTACCGACTCTTGAGGGCAACCACAGGGGGTTTGCCCCTACTGAATTATATTTAATACTCCAGAGAGATGGGTAAAGTGACAATAAAAGTAGTACCTTTACCAACAACACTTTCCACTTGAATTTGTCCTTGATGATGTTCCACAATAGCTTGAGCGATCGCTAAACCCAAACCTGAACCAGTGCTATTTTCCCTTATTTCCCGACTTTGATGAGAACGCGCTGGATCTACACGATAAAATCTATCAAACAATCGTGGTAAAGACTCACTAGGAATACCAATTCCCGTATCACTGATTTTAATTTGTAAACAAGTAAAACCATAACGCATTCCCGCAACTCGCCCTAACTCCACCTGTACCTTTCCTTGAGTTGGAGTATATTGCAAAGCATTACCAATTAAATTTGTAAATAACCTTACCAGTTCATCCCAGTTACCCATCACAGTAAACCAATTTTCCTGTAATTCTGGGTCAATTTCCCCTGGCGGATCAACTAAATTCAAAGTTAGATAAATTTCCTTGTCTGTAGCTAAAAGTTGTTGTTCTTCCACCACTTCTATTAACAAAGCATCCACAGGACAAGGTGAAAATAAAACTGCACCAATACCACTATCTTGTCGTGCAAGAAATAATAAATCATTCACCAACCTACCCAAACGCTGAGTTAATCTTTCTACTAATTTTAACTGTTGACGATAATGAGAAATACTACTAGATTCTAAGTCTAAATCAGCCAACGCCACTTGTACATTAGTTTGAATTAAAGCGATCGGACTTCTGAGTTCATGGGAAGCATCAGCTGTAAATTGTTTTAACCGTTGGTAAGACTCCCCCACAGGTTCCATCGCTTTACCAGACAAAAACCAACCACTAGCAGCTACCGAAAGCACCATCAACCCAGTACCCAAACCCAAATCAAAAATTAACTGACGACTGGGTTTAGTCACTTCAAACCAAGGATGACTCACACGCAGATAACCTAAAACCTGTCTTCCCACCTCTACCCGATGGGTAACTTGTCGCAATAACAGTTCTGAGTCTCCCCATCCCCCCATCCCCACTAGACGCACAGTTTCACCGGTATTGCTATGAATAGGAATATTTAAAGCTTCGGAAAAAGTTGACCACCGTAATTCACCAGTGGGACTAAACCATTCTAGGTCAATATGATCATCTTCCGCTGTATCAGCATTATTCCGAAAACTCGCTTCTACATTGACACGGAGTTCATCAGGTTGTACATTAACGGGTTCAATGACTAAAGAACGCTCTACCACTTCCACCACATGATTTAGGGTATCATCAATTCTTTCTATCAGAGTGCTGCGGACATATAAATATACCCCAGTGGCAAACAAGAGTAGTAAGATAGCAGTAACAGCAGTGTACCAAAGAGCAAGACGGCGACGAGTAGCTTGAAACATTACACTAGGGAATAGGGAATAGGGAATAGGGAATAGAACAGTTTGTTTTCGTCCAACTTACAACTTCTATATTTCCCCATTTTTAAATATCTCTTAACCAAAAATTAATATATTAGTTAGATTAATTAACTACTACATCTAAATATTAACTCTTACCTCTTACCTCGTGCCTTCTGCGTGACATCTACTAGCCCGTAATCAATTATGCCAAAATCTAAAAAGACTGCCCCTAGCATTAACCTGAATGATTCAAAATACTATATCAACCGCGAATTAAGCTGGTTAGAGTTTAATAGTAGAGTATTACACGAGGCTTGTGATCAGCGCACCCCACTACTGGAACGGTTGAAATTTTTGGCTATTTTTAGTTCTAACTTAGATGAGTTCTTTATGGTGCGAGTTGCAGCATTAAAGCAACAGGTAGACGCTAAAGTAAACTCCTTAACTCCTGATGGACGGACACCCGAACAACAACTAGATGAAATTAGGTTGCACCTGAACCCGTTGGTAAAAAAACAGAACGAACAATTTGAACAAGTTTTACAACCGCTGTTAGCCAATCATGGTATTCATATTCTGAAATATATAGAAATGAATGAAAAACAGCGAAATTATTTAGATAACTACTTTAAAGAACAAATCTTTCCCGTACTGACTCCTTTAGCGGTTGATCCTAGTCATCCTTTTCCCTACATTTCTAATCTCAGCTTAAATTTAGCTGTGGTGGTGAAAAACCCAGAAACAGAAGAAGAATTTTTTGCCAGAGTTAAAGTTCCTAATGTTTTACCGCGATTTATACCTTTACCATCAGAGTTAGGAATTGACAACAACGGAAAAACCGCTAACTGGATCGGTGTACCATTGGAACAGGCGATCGCCCACAATCTAGAATACCTGTTTCCAGGGATGAATATTCAGGAATATCACCCCTTCCGCATTACACGGGATGCTGATCTAGAACTCGAAGAAGACGAAGCCGATGATTTATTATTAGCTATTGAACAAGAATTGCGTAAACGTCGTATGGGGGGAACACCAGTTAGGCTAGAAATTCAATCCCAAACACCAGAAGTTTTACGTTCTCGGTTATTGCAAGATTTGGAATTAAGCGAAAATGACATTTATGCCGTAGATGGTTTATTAGGACTGCGAGACTTAATGTATTTTATGGCTTTACCATTGCCAGAACTGAAAGATCCCCCACGTCAGTCCGTTGTTCCTTCCCGCTTGCAACGCCTCAGAGAACCCAGTATAGACCCAGATGTATTAGACGTAGAAGAAGGAAAAGATTTTTTTGCGGTAATTCGGGAAAAAGACTTACTGGTACATCATCCCTATCAATCATTTTCCGGCACAGTGGAGCGTTTTATTACCCACGCTGCCTGGGACCCTCAAGTATTAGCTATCAAAATGACGCTTTACCGGACTTCCGGGGATTCACCTATTGTTAATGCTTTAATTGCCGCCGCAGAAAATGGTAAACAAGTTTCTGTATTAGTAGAATTAAAAGCCCGGTTTGATGAGGAAAATAATATTTACTGGGCTAGACGTTTAGAAAGAGTTGGTGTTCACGTTGTTTATGGTTTAGTCGGTCTAAAAACCCATAGCAAAATTGTCATGGTAGTGCGCCGAGAAAAAGCTCGGATGCGTCGTTATGTACATATTGGGACAGGAAATTACAACCCAAAAACAGCACGACTATATACAGATTTGGGATTGTTGAGTTGTCGGGAAGAATTGGGCGCTGATTTAACAGATGTGTTTAACTTCTTAACAGGATATTCTCGCCAAAAAACCTATCGAGAAATATTAGTTGCACCTGTGAATATGCGCGATCGCTTTCTCGAACTAATTAACCGAGAAATGGAAAATGTCCAAAATGGATTTTCCGGGCGCATTGTTGCTAAAATGAATTCCCTCGTCGATCCGGAAATTATTACTGCCCTATACAATGCTTCCCGTGCTGGCGTACAAATTGATTTGATAGTCCGGGGTATATGTTGCTTGCGTCCAGGACTCAAAGACATCAGTGAAAATATTCGCATTATCAGCATTATCGGTCGCTTTTTAGAACACTCCCGCATTTTTTACTTCTACAACAATAATCAAGAAGAAATATATATCGGCAGTGCTGACTGGATGCGTCGTAATTTAGATCGTCGAGTCGAAGTTATCACACCTATTAGAGATCCAGAAATTGCTAAAGATTTGCAAGAAATTCTGGGAATTATGTTAGCAGATAATCGTCAAGCTTGGGATTTACAAGCTGATGGTACTTATATCCAAAGACGACCCTATGATGATTCTCAAGAAGCTAATTCTCAAAAAATTCTCATGTCTATGGCTTTACGTTCTACACACACCACATAAACAGGGACTGGGGACTGGGGAAGACAATTTTAGATTTTAGATTTTAGATTTTAGATTTTAGATGGGAGATACAGCAGTTTCGAGGTTGATGAGGTACAGTAACCGATTGAACTTCAAGTTTTAAAACTATCCTCCAAAATTGGTATACCTCATTTACTCCAAAATTGCTGTAACAAAAACAATCCAAAATCCAAAATCCAAAATCCAAAATCCAAAATCCAAAATTAATAACTCCCGACTCCTACCGCAAAACTTAATCATTTCTTTATACACAAACACCCGTTATTCATCCGTAGGATAGAGTTAAGACAGGCACTTACTCCCATACACTATAGATACTCTTGTATATAATTTTCAGTTTCCGGGAATGGTAATGTTGTCCTGTGAGTCTTTTTCCTTGCGCGTTCTATTGGTTGATGATCATGAACTAACTCGTTTAACCCTACAGTTCGCTTTTTCTGCTCAAGAGAATATGCAAGTTGTAGGTTTAGCTAGTAATGGTCAAGAAGCTATAGAAATGGTCAAACGTTCCCACCCTGACGTAATTGTGCTAGATTTACATATGCCAGTTATGGATGGTTGGCGTGCTTCCGGTTATATTAAATCTATATCTCCAAATACTCAAATCCTGGCTTATTCATCAATAGATGATGCACACTTGCAACAAACAAAGGCAATGCCCAGTTTTGATGAAGTTTGCAAAAAAGATGTACCCACAACAGAACTCATCGCTTTGGTTAGACAACTAGGCCAGCGTGCTATCAACAATTCAGTGATGGGTTAGTGAAGATTTTTTTAGGAAAATCAAGATTGTCGGCTGTACCGGAAAATTACGGTTGCCGACGTATATTTTGATTTTGCTTATTTTAGATTAATTAGGGTTTGCTGAATAAACCTAAAACCTTGATATATCAAAGGTTAGAGGCTGATAAACAGGAAAAAAGTGCAAGGGTTTTGAAGGGTATACCGGAAAAAGTGTGCATTTTTTGGGATTTCAAGAGATGGCAAAGA
>NZ_JAQMTI010000171.1:0-3931 GCF_028329225.1 Sphaerospermopsis kisseleviana CS-549
ACTTATGTTGACAAGCATTGACATAAGTGAGTTAAAAAAATCGCCCACTTGATATATAATCCTGCGATATCAAGTATTGAATTAAGACTATTGCCAATGCGAAAACCAAGCAATGATAGCGGTAGTCTTTCTTGTAAATCTTAACTTGAGAAATATCGCGTCTGGCTAAGGCGTGCAAGTCTACTGAGGGATAACTGCTCCCATGCTCCCGTTGAAGTAGAAAGTAAAGTCTAGCTCTGTCTAGGTTTTATATAGCAGCTAACAGTCTTGATTTGAGTAGATAGGTGTTGAAAATTGTCGTGACGCTGCAATCAATATTTTGGCGAAGGCACTAAAACAGACAGGCTATGAAATTGAAGAATAAAAAAGCCACCCTCTGAGGTGGCTAAAAATTGATAAGGGGTACAAGTAGGTTGTACTCCTTTTGCGTTTGATATCACAACGAAAACCGCTATACGGCTTGTAATTAGCAATCGTAATATAAGAAGAATTCGTAGGGATGAGGACGCAACTGCATTTGCTTAACTTCGTTAGCAAGCTTGTAGTCAATCCAGTTTTGGATGAAATCTTCTGAGAATACACCAGTTTCAGTTAAGAAAGCGTGGTCATTTTCCAATGCTTCCAAAGCTAATTCCAAAGAACCAGGAGTAGAAGGAATCTTAGCTAGTTCTTCAGGAGAAAGTTCATAGATATTTCTGTCTAAAGGTTCACCAGGATGGATTTTGTTCTTAATACCATCAATACCAGCGCAAAGCATAGCTGCAAAAGCTAAGTATGGGTTAGAAGTAGCATCAGGACAGCGGAACTCTAACCGTTTAGCTTTGGGGTTGTCACCAGTTAAAGGAATACGTACAGAAGCAGAACGGTTTCCTTGAGAATAAGCCAAGTTAACAGGTGCTTCGTAACCAGGTACGAGACGTTTGTAAGAGTTTGTAGTGGGGTTGGTGATAGCCAATAAAGCTGGAGCGTGCTTGAGGATACCACCGATGTAGTAAAGACCCATTTCGCTCATACCTGCATACTTGTCACCAGCAAATAGGGGTTTACCATTATTCCAAATGGACTGGTGACAGTGCATACCAGAACCATTATCACCAAAAATAGGTTTGGGCATGAAAGTAACGGTTTTACCGTATTTTCTAGCCACGTTTTTGATGACGTATTTGTAAGTCATTAACCAGTCAGCAGCTTCGATCAGCTTACCGAAGCGGAAACCAAGTTCACACTGACCACCGGTAGCTACTTCATGGTGTTGTTTTTCAATGGGTACGCCACATTTAGCCATTGTCAACAACATTTCTGTTCTGATGTCCTGGAAGGTGTCTGTAGGTGGTACAGGGAAATAACCTTCTTTGAAACGGGTTTTGTAACCCAGGTTAGGACCATCTACTTCACCATTTTTACCCTTTCTACCTGTGTTCCAACGACCTTCTACAGAATCTACATAGTAGTAACCGGAGTTAGCGGTTTGGTCATAGCGGACATCATCAAAGATGAAAAATTCCGCTTCTGGACCGAAAAAGGCAGTGTCACCAAGACCTGTAGAAGCAAGATAGTCTACTGCTTTCTGAGCAATCACACGGGGACAACGGTTATACCATTCGCCTGTGCGTGGTTCTTTAATGCTACAAATAATACTTAGAGTTGGTTCTGCCATGAAAGGGTCGATCCAAGCTGTGTTGGGATCTAACACCATTGTCATGTCAGATTCTTCGATACCCTTCCAACCCCGGATACTAGAACCATCGAAAGGTACACCGTCAGTAAATGAACTTTCGTCAATTTGGTTATAGTAAACCGTGAGATGCTGCCAAGTTCCTGGTGTATCAATAAACTTCAGATCGATCATCTGAATGTTTTGGTCCCGAATCATTTTCAAGACTTCTTGTGGCGTTGTCATTGTTACTCCTTCTGTAGCCAATTTTCTAAAATAAAATCAGTTTCTGCCAAAGCATCTTAACTGATATAAAAAAGCTAACTATTGCTAACGAAAGCCAGCTTTTGCTCCCTGTTTCATCCTAAAAGTGTTGGAACTATTTAGTCCACAGGTGAACACGGTCAATTTAACCGCTTTTTCCTGAAATTAGTTGTAGCCAGACCATGACAGTCATAATTTTTACTTACCACAACTAGATGTAGAGACGTTATGTATAACGTCTTTACTGGGATAAAATATATCCATAGTCACCAATTTACTACCATAATTGGCTAGTAGACCGGGTGAATTAACCCAAGTTTTGACACACCACCTTAGATATCGTAAAGAGTAGAGATAAGATAATTATGTATTTTTTGTTACAGATTGTCTAGTTTATAGGTTATGTTAACCTTTCTTGCTAAATCTGCACAAAACAAGAAACTTCATCTTATCGGGGTCAACTTTGGCTTAAAATCCTTATGTAATGGATGAATACTTTTGTGCCACAACTATTTTATGGCTATGGCACAAAACTTTACAGGTGCAAGAGTGCAACCAAATTAATATCAAACCATAGCATAGTCACGATTGGGAGAAATACAGAATGCGCGATGCAGTTACAACTTTAATTAAGAATTATGACGTAGCCGGAAAATATTTTGACCGGAATGCGATTGATAGTCTTACGTCTTATTTTGCAACTGGTACAGCTAGAGTACAAGCAGCAGCAGCGATTAATGCTAATGCAGCAGCGATTGTGAAACAAGCTGGTTCTAAGTTGTTTGAGGAATTACCCGAATTAATTCGTCCTGGTGGTAATGCTTATACAACTCGCCGTTATGCTGCTTGTTTGCGTGATATGGATTATTACCTACGTTATGCTACTTACGCGCTGGTGGCTGCTAACATGAATGTGTTGGATGAGCGTGTTTTGCAAGGTTTACGGGAAACTTATAATTCTTTGGGTGTTCCTATTGCTCCCACAGTGCGCGGTGTGCAAATTATGAAGGATATTGTTAAGGAGCAGGTAGCGGCTGCTGGTGTGCCTAATACTGCTTTTGTGGATGAACCTTTTGATCACATCACTCGTGAGTTGAGTGAACAGGATGTGTAATGGGATGAGGCAGGAGGCGTTAATGTCTTTTTCGTCATTTTGTTTTCATTGTCTGTTGATGTCTGCCATTTTGCGTTGATTAATTTTAGATATCAAAAGATTTTTGCGATCGCACTTTGGCTATTTAGTCAAGGTGCGTTTACTTTTTTTGATAATTGTCTGAACCATAATTGTCTGAATCAGGATGTCCAGGATTTAAGGATTTTCAGGATGTTTATTCAGTATATTTAGTCATGATAAAATAAAAAAAAGGGCGGTAAAATACCGACCAGGAGTATTAATATTAAATTAATGAAAACAGATACTATATTCTACCGCTTATTTCAAGAAATACCAAGTATTTTTTTTGAACTTATAGGTCAATCTCCCGAATTAGCTGAAAGTTATGAGTTTTCATCTATTGAAGTCAAGCAAACAGCTTTTAGAATAGATGGAGTCTTCCTACCTCAAGAAACTACAGCAAATCCCATCTACTTCCTAGAAGTGCAATTTCAGCCAGATGAAGACCTGTACAATAGGTTATTTGCAGAAATATGTTTATATGTACGCCAAAATAAACCTAATTGCGGCTGGAAAGGAGTAGTAATATATCCTAGTCGTGCTATAGATGAAGGTAATATTCAGGACTATGAAGAATTTTTCCTGAGTCAAAGAGTGAGAGTAATTTATTTAGATGAAATAGAAGAAACAACATCATTACCCATTGGGATTGCTACAATTAAACTAATCATTACCAATGAAGAAAAAGCTATCACCCAAGCTAGGGAGTTAATTAACCGTACCAAACAAGAAGTAAAGTCTCAAACACAACAACAACAAATATTAGACATCATCGAGACAATTCTAATCTACAAACTGCCAAGAATGAATAGGGAGGAAATAGAATCAATGTTTGGACT